>JAAXUD010000505.1 GCA_013336205.1 Lentimicrobium sp.
CGAAGAACGCTGATTACCATTGCATCGGTGTTTTTTGCCGTTGCACTGGCGATTAATGCACAGTCGTTTCAGAAAGGGAGTTACGAATATATGATTGATAACATGGTGAAATACAGCACCGGTTATCTTCAGGTTCAGGATATTTTGTATGAGGAGGAGCCATCGATGGATAACTCCATGTTGTACGATGAAACGCTGAAGCAATCGTTGTTGCCATTTCAAAAGGAAGTGGCTTTGATGGTTCCGCGCCTTCAAAGTTTTGCCCTGGTAGCAACCGATGAAACCACGCGCGGTGTCATGGTCACGGGCATAGATCCGGAAAGTGAAAACAGATTCAATAACCTCACCGGCCTGGTTACTGAAGGTAATTTTCTGAACCCGGAGGATAATGCCATTGTCGTAGCCCAGGGTTTGGCAGGCATGTTAAAAACTGCTATTGGTGATACACTGGTGCTTATCAGTCAGGGTTACCAGGGAAGTATGGCTGCCGGGAAATTTCCCGTTAAGGGGATTATCAGGCTGCGTGTTCCCGAACTCAACAACAACATTGTTTACATGCCGCTTGAAGCTGCCAGGCTGTTTTATTCGGCCGAAGAGCGGTTGACATCGCTTATCATCATGCCTGAAAAACCCGATGATACAGACGAACTGGCTTTGGCAATTGCTGCCGTCATCGACAAGGAATGGTACAGGGTTCTTACCTGGAAGGATATGCTGAAGGATTTACTGCGGCTGATGGAGTTTGATGTGGCCGGCAATATGGTTATTATCTACATACTCTATATAGTCATTGCTTTCGGTATTTTTGGTACCATTCTCACCATGATGATTGAACGGTCGAAAGAATTTGGAATGTTGATTTCGCTTGGTATGAAACGAAAGCAATTAGCACTGGTCTGTCTTTTCGAGAGCCTGCTCATGAGTTTTGCCGGTGCTATTGCAGGTGCTGTTCTGGCTTTGCCCGTGGTTGCCTGGTATCATACTCATCCCATCCGCTTTGAAGGCGAAATGGCCGATATGATTCTTCAGTACGGTTTTGAGCCGATTCTGCCATTTTCAGCCGATCCTATGATCTTTGTCACACAGGCATGGATAGTATTTGCGATGGCAATGCTTATCGGGCTTTACCCTGTTTATAAAATTTTCAGGTTGAAAACAGTTGAAACCTCCAAACGCTGAGCCATGAAAACCATTATAACGATCTCGTGGCGGAATGTATGGCGCAATAAGTCGCGCAGTATCACCATATTGCTGGCCATTGCTTTCGGGTTATGGGGTGGCATTTTTGCGACTTCCATTTCAGCCGGAATGATGAAGCAACGCTTCCGCACTTCAATCGAAATGCAGGTTTCGCATTTACAGATACATAACCCGCAATTCCTCAAAGACGACAATATAAAATTCAGTATTTCGAAGGCTGATGCAATTATAGCTCATTTGAAGACTGATACGGCCGTTAAAGCATTTTCAGCACGAACCATCAGCAACGGCATGCTTTCCACGGCCACGCTTACCAAAGGAATAAAGATACTGGGAATTGATGCTATTCATGAAGCAGTAACAACGCAATTGTCAACCTGCGTAATTGAGGGTAATTATCTGTCAGACAAGGGACGCAATCCTGTTCTGATCGGGCAGAAACTGGCCGAAAAGCTGAAGCTTGAAACCGGCTCGCGGGTGGTCATGACTTTTACCGATGTTGAAGGAGAAATCGTAAGTGCCTCCTTCCGGATTGAGGGGATTTACAGGACATCGCATACCATTCTCGATGAAACGCGGGCTTACGTCCGTCAGAAAGACCTGCAGCACCTGATTGGAGGAGAGGCAGTTGTGAACGAAATTGCTGTTTTGCTGAAAGATATCGATGAGGTAAATCCTTATATTGCAAAGTTAAAATCTGACTTTCCTGAAAATGAAATAAGGTCGTGGGGGCAAATCTCACCCGATTTACTCTACATGAACGAAATGGCCGGAGAAACCCTCCTTGTGCTGCTGGTCATCATCATGCTGGCATTGGCGTTCGGATTGCTGAATACCATGCTGATGACGGTTTTCGAGCGCACCCGCGAACTGGGTATGCTGATGGCTGTGGGGATGAATAAAATCAAAGTTTTTATGATGATTCTGCTGGAAACGACCTTCCTGACCATAAGCGGCGCCATCGCCGGGGGAATACTTTCAGCAATTACCATTTACCTGACTGGCCGGACAGGCATCGATTTATCCTCGGTAGGCGGAGATTCAATGAATGATTTTGGCATCGATTCGGTGGTCTATCCTTCACTATTCCCGGGATTCTTCACCGATATTCTGGTGATGGTTTTATTGACATCGATCCTTTCGGCTGTTTATCCTGCCTATAAAGCACTGAAACTAAAACCATCAGAAGCCATTAGAAAAGATTGATTTCCATGAATTTAACAAATCAAAGCATGAAAGTAATCAGAACCCATAACCTTGGTAAAATATACAACCACGCGGTGGTTCCGGTGCATGCGCTTGTAAATGTAAACCTTGAGATAGAAGAGGGAGAATTTACAGCGATCGTCGGGCCTTCCGGTAGTGGCAAAACCACACTTCTCAATTTGCTTGGTGGTCTTGACAAGCCATCAGAAGGTCAGATTTTTATTGATGATACTGAAATCACGGCGATGAAAGAAAGCAAGCTGATCGATTTCCGTTTGCATAACATTGGATTTGTTTTCCAGTCGTATAATCTTATTCCTGTGCTCACGGCTATCGAGAACATCTCTTTTATCATGTTGTTACAAAAGTACCCGAAGGATAAAATGGACAAACGGGCCAGGGAATTACTGGAGCAGGTCGGGCTGACGGACAAGGCCGATGTACGTCCTCAAAAACTTTCGGGTGGGCAGCAGCAGCGTGTTGCTGTGGCAAGAGCCCTGGCTTCGAATCCGCGTTTTGTGCTGGCCGATGAGCCCACCGCCAACCTCGATACCCGGTCGGCTTTTAACCTGCTCGACATTATGCTCCGGCTGAACAAGGAAGAGAATATTACCCTGATTTTTTCAACCCACGATCAGCGGGTAATCGACAAGGCAAGGCGGGTGATTACCCTTGTTGATGGTGTCATAGAAAAGGACGAATCGTTCAACCGGTAAATTGAGGTTATGGTAAAGCGGGTAATTGTTTTGCTGCTTGTAATGTTCCTCTCGTACGCGGGTTTTTCGCAGGAAACAGACAGTACCTTGAAATCC
>JAAXUD010000079.1 GCA_013336205.1 Lentimicrobium sp.
CCCCACAACCGGCGATATTTCAAACAGTTACAGGTTTCCGGATGACCTGTACATTCTTGACAGCACTTATGTAGTCTATTGCCAGAATTTCCGGAGGACCCAGGCAGAGGCTGTTCACAATCATGGACATCAGCTTGAGTCCATCTATAAATATATCTCCGATCGCCAGGACGGTAACATCAGCATGTTTGTTCAGAATTTCAGCGGTTGGGGCGATAACAATTATACCATGCCACCCATTGGAAGGGCCGGGGATACACACCATCCACCAAATACAACATCCGATTACGATTACCTGAATACCACGCTGGTAGACAGCGATATTGAAGACTGGAAACCTGCAGGCGGAACAGTAAAACAGGTGAATGTGGATACCTGGGGAAACCTGGTATATGCCTGGCCGGGCGATCCGGATTTCAGTCAGCGGAAAGAGTCACAATGGTATTTATACTGGATGCAGAATATGCCCGGCTATCAGAATACAATCCCTTACAATACCTATACAATGACCAACTGGTGGCACTTCACCTCCGACTGGGACCTATGTTATGTTGAAAATACTGGGTTATATGGTTCGGTAAATGGAATTGAGGATGAACTGGGACAAAAGATCAGCATTTTTCCTAATCCTTCCAATGGAAAATTCACGCTGCAAGATCAGAATCTAATGATTACCAGGGCTGAAATCGTGGATTTGAATGGAAATATCCTTGCAACAGCATCCCCGGACCCCGGATCATTCCTGATTGAATTTAATAGCAGACACCTGGCACCCGGCATGTATTTCTGCCGGATTGACTTAAACGGGAAAATGATAACAAAGAAATTAATAGTGGTTAATTAACTCTTTTTTGGTGCAATTTTTAAATACATGCAGTTATGAAAAATCTCTTACACACCTTTCTTATATTCATTTTTGCTACCGCATTCACTAATGCCTTATATGCTCAATGGACACAATCAGCCTTTCCGGTATCAAACGAAATCACCGACATTCTCTTTTATGGCAATATGTGGTATGTGGCTACTTCCAACAACGGTATCCAAAGTACACAGAATTTTACCGACTGGACTTCATCCTCTTCAGAGATAGGCACCACCGACATCCGCCGGATAATCTCTTCGGTTGAAGGGGCCAACATCGTGCTGTATGCCTCCACGGCAAATGGTGTTTACCGTTCCACCATGCTGGGTTACAACTGGACAGCTGTCAATAACGGCCTTACCAGCCTCAACGTGGGTGCTCTTTTTTCAGATGGTACGATCCTTCTGGTATCTACAGCCGACGGTGTTTTCCGGTCTGAAAACTTCGGCCAGAACTGGTCGGCAGTCAGCATAGGAGCATCAAACCAAACGGTCAGATGTTTTCTGAAAAACGGGACGGATATACTGGCCGGACTGGCAAATACCGGAAGCTACCTTTATCGTTCCACCGACAACGGACTTACCTGGTTGCCCTATGGAAGTGGGATGTACGAAGTGAATCTGCTCGCAAAACTCGGGGATGAACTTTTCGCTGCTTCAGGTACACTGATGTACCACAGCACCGACAATGGCCTGACCTGGTCACCGGCTTCATCGGGACTGGTTCCCGGCATGAACATCATGGATATGACTACCCTGGGAAACTACCTGTATGTGGCAACCCTGGCTGGAGGTTACGTGCAACATACCGACAGCAGCAGTTTCAGGATGATCACTGCGGGGATGCCTCAGGGTGGTTATATGATCAACACGGTGGGTGTCAGCAGTGATCACATTGTTTTCGGTGTCATCTCAAATGGATTGTGGTATGCTGATCCCGGAGTGATCACATCAACCTGTAGTTCTGAACTGACGGAGTTCTGCATGTTCCCCAATCCTGTGAAGGACAAATGCAGTTTGTCGGTTGCCGGATGGCAGGGGAAAGTGATTGTGGCCGGGGTGTGGGATATTTACGGCAGAAAGGTGATGGATGCATTTTCAGGCGCGTTTCCGGCTGAAGGGATCGGAATCGATGTCAGTTCGTTGCCCGGGGGTATCTATTTCCTCCGGATCTCCGACGGGGACTCCCTTCTGACAAGTAAATTTTTAAAGTATTGAATACCAGCTAATTTTATTATTAACTACACTTAATCTTAAAAAAATGAAAAAGCACAATTTATTTATGATGCCATTAATAATGGTAGTTTTCTTAGCTTTTACCAGCGGTTGCGGTAAAGATGACGATGAAGATGGAGAGAACAACATAACCTATGAATACTATACCGATCCAAGGGATGGTGAAACCTACAAAACCCTGAAATTAGGAGATCAGGTGTGGATGGCCGAAAACCTGCGTTATCTGCCTGAAGTGGCTGAGCCCGACTCCGGTTCACAAACCATTCCGCTGTATTACGTTCTGGCTTATGATGGCAACAGTGTACCTGAAGCGGAAGCTTCAACCTATTTCGAAACATATGGCGCTTTGTACAACTGGGCAGCAGCCAGGAGCGCGTGTCCCGCAGGCTGGCATTTACCAACCGAGGCTGAGTGGATGCAATTGGCTGATTTTGTGGGTGGGGCGAGTATAGCCGGCAATAAGCTAAAAGAGAGCGGCACAGCGCATTGGGGTGTTATAAACGATGAAATTACTGACGCATTTGGTTTTACGGCCCTTCCCGGCGGATGCTGCCTCACGGGCGGACTTTTTGATGGCCTGGAAAACTACGGCACATGGTGGACCAATACGGAGATTGATTCAGCGGGCGCTTCCTACATTCTGATGACCCACAATGGATCAGGCGTATATTCCGGACGAAGCATTAAAGAGCATGGATTCTCCATTCGGTGTGTTAAGGATTAGTGGTTTTTGTCTTAAAATCGGATGCTTCTGATAGAAAGAAAAATAGTGCATCTGAGTGCGATGGTGGTGAAAAAAAACAGGCTGGGCATATGAATAACCACGCAGACACATAGGACACATAGGGATCATAGAAAAAGCATGATAAATTGTTTTGGGCAAATAATCTTAGTGAACCTCAATGCTCTTAGTGTCTTAGTGGCGGAAATAACGGGCTGTGTTTTAGAATTACCACTAAGTCACTATGGACAGTAAGAAAAACTAAGAAAAAATGCTAAAATGGGAAAATCAATGAAACCGATCGTACGCTTTAAAAAATAGCAACCATGAAAAAACTACTCCTTCTTCTTACTTTTGGGATTTGCTTCATGCCTATTGCATGGGCGCAGATAATTTATGTTGATGCAGCCAACACCACCGGCAATGAAGACGGCAGTGCCCAGCATCCCTTTAATACCATCAAAGAAGGGATTAATGCCGCTTCCCCCGGAACCCAGGTCATGATCAAACAGGGGAATTATATTCCCGATGACTCCTGGTCGGGAAATGATCATACATTACTGTTAAAGGCAGGCGTTAGTCTTCTGGGTGAAAGTCGCGAAAACACAATTATCTCCGGTATTGTTGTCGATCAGGAGGTCAGTAACCTTTCCATTGGTCTTGAAAAGCTGAAATTCGATGAATTTCATTTCACCAGGGCCACCCATGCCGGGCCTTTCAACGAGAGGAATTTTATCCGAAACTGTGCCACAACGCTGATCAGTCAGGGCTTTGGAGCAGGAATCCCGGTTAATGATACCACCCACGGGCCCAACTTTGGTTTCCTTATCGAAAACAATGACCTTGGAAATGAGGGGAGCATTGAATTCAAGCAGGGAGCAGGTGTTTCTGAACAGAGTGTATTAAATAATTCCTGCGGGTATATTTACCTGAAGTCCGGAGGTGGATACACTTACCTGATTGATAACAATGATGTTACCTATGGGATATTTGACAACTCGGCATTCAACAAAACTACCATTTCCAACAACAGGATATACAATGGAACGATTAGTGACCGGAGTGGTGGAAATCAATACGGAATTGAAGATGAGATCATCGAAAACAATACCATAGCGGCAACTGAAAGTTCTCCGGCTTTTACTGATGAGGACTACAAAGCCGGAATCATAGCAAAATCTCGTTCTGTAACCATCCGCAACAATACCATCACCTGCACAGGCGATGTTTCGGGAATCCGTTCGAGCGCCGGAGCGCCCTTGCATATCATCAACAATACCATCACATTGGATGAAGTTCCGGCTCCGGCTCCTGACCCCTATGAAGGAACCTCTGGTATCTTTAACTATTCGGGATGGGGATATGTAACCGGGAATAAAATCACCGGCGGAAACATGGGATATTACAGCAAAGCAGGAACAGTGGAATTTGCAAACAATGAAATAGAAAAGGCTTATACCGGTTTTTACAGCATGGGCGCAGAAGTGGTTCATCATAATATGATTAAAAACTGTTATGGCGATGGAATGATACTCGATGGCTTAAGAGGCCCGATATTCAATAATTCCATTAAAGATAATGCCGGTGCCGGAATCCGGATAACCCGGGTCCCGATTGACCTGGGTGGCGGGCAGGACACCTGTCCCGGCCTGAATGTGATAACCGGTAACGGCAATTTTGATTTGTATATTGAAACCATAAGCGAACAGCATCCTATGGTCTTTGCCCGGTTTAATGTCTGGGATCATTCCGACCCTATAGATATCATGCAATACGACATTCGCGACGGTTCCGATTCCACCGGGTTGGTTACCGTTGATTTCAATCCGGTCGGGTATCTTGGGGTGGATGAGGTGAAGGAAGTGACAAGCTGTGAAATTTTCCCGAATCCGACTACAGGAAAATTTATGATTTATCCCCCGCTGACATTTGCTGATTCCTTCACCATTGAGTTGGTCGACCTGGCCGGCAGGGTGACAGAAATGCTGTCGGATATCAAATCGTGGCATGATCAAACAGGTTACGATATCAGCCATCTGCCCTCCGGAGTGTATATCTGCCGCATCGCTGATTCCAACACAGTGATCATGAAGAAAATCGTAAAGTGTAAATAATAATATTTTTATAATATAACCTA
The DNA here is from genome assembly GCA_013336205.1 of Lentimicrobium sp. GTDB lineage: Bacteria > Bacteroidota > Bacteroidia > Bacteroidales > Lentimicrobiaceae > Lentimicrobium. Next base: position 4,959 of record JAAXUD010000079.1, read on the forward strand.
TTTTACGGTCGAAAGGCCATAATACTGATATTTTGTCATATTGAGCAGCCTGTACCGCCCACTTCCGCGGGAAAATCGATATGGCTTCGACTTCGCCTGCCTTTTTGCACAGGCTGACAGGCTCAGCCTGACATTCAGAAGGTTATGTTTTTAACAGCACAAAGCGTTATTATAATAGCATGCCGTTGAGCAGTCACGCTGAAAATTCTTTGCAGCCAGCATGAGTAACTGCCATAACTTTCCCGAGCGCAACAAAAATGTAACGCTGAATGTTATATTTTTGAATTCCTTATCACCGCACCCGATGCAAGGACTTATGCGCCGACACCAGGCCGGTAGGGAAAACTCTATGAATAAACAATGGGAAAAACAGTTTTAAAGGTAAGTTCATTAAACAAGCGTTTTATGAACCTGCAGGCAGTGCGTGATATTTCCTTCTCGCTGGAGCAGGGCGATATTTTCGCGTTTCTGGGGCCCAATGGTGCCGGCAAAACCACCACACTGCGCATATTGCTCGATATTATCAAAGCCGACAGCGGACAGATAGAATGGAACCTTAACGGGAACAAGAGTGAACGGCCGCCCGCTGAATTCATTGGTTACCTGCCTGAGGAGCGCGGACTCTACACCGATATCCCGATCATCCGTTCGTTGGTTTACCTGGCTTCCATCCGGGGCATGAACCCGGCCCATGCAAAGACAGCTGCGATGGAATGGCTCGAACGGCTTGAACTCGCCGACAGGGCAAAGGAGAAACTCCAGGCCTTGTCGAAGGGCAACCAACAGAAAATACAGTTTGTCGCCTCTATCCTGCATAAACCGGCTTTCGCGATTCTCGATGAGCCTTTTTCAGGCCTCGATCCGCTGAACCAGGAAAAGTTTATTGAATACATCAGGGAGATCAACAAACAGGGAACCACCATTCTGCTGAGTGCCCATCAGATGTCGCTGGTTGAAAAGATCGCCGATAAAATTTTTCTGATCAATCAGGGCAGGGAGGTATACAATGGCTCATTGTCAGGTATTTATGATGCTTTTGGAAAGAATCACATCATCGACCTGCAGTTCAGGTCGCCGGTGACCGAAAATGCATTTCTTCTGCTTCCCGGCGTTGAGCAGGTAAACACCCTGGATGAGTGTACGGTAGGGCTGACTTTCAGCACAGAAACCGATCTGAACAGGGCCTTGTCAGAGCTTTCTGCCATCGAAGGCATCAGCAACATCAGCAGCCACAAGCCCGGTCTGCACGAAATTTTTCTGAAACTTGTAAAAACGCACAAATGAAATATATTAATCAGGTTGTGACAGTCACACGGTGGGAATTCAGGCGGTTTTTCAAGCCTAAGAATGAAGCCATGGGGATAGTGATTATGCTTATAATATCCGTGATTTTTTTTGTCGGAGGTCGGTTTGCTTTTTCTGATTCGGGTGAAAAACCTGTGTTAACCATGCTTCAACAGGCCGACACTGCCCTGGTTAAGCGGCTTTCAGCTGATTTTAAAACAGAGATGATACCCGAAGCACAAAAATCATTGGTGCTTGGTCGCATCACGAAAGAGAAGGAGGGCATTTTGCTCGTGGAAGAAGGCAGTACCTTTATTATTCATGCCTACAAGAAAACAAGAGTTCTGAAAAAGCTGAAAACAGCACTCGATGACCATCACAAAACGCGCATGATGCAGGTGAAGGGATTAAGTGAGGCCGATTTGTCAGTAGTTCTTTCACCTGCCCCGGTTAAGGAGTCGCTTATATATGCCGACAACTCAAATAACAGAATTGTCCTTGCTTTTTTCTTTGCCGGTCTTATGATTCTGGCGGTGTTTCTGAGCTTCGCCTACCAGTTTACAGCCATTACCGGTGAAAAACAGTTGAAAATAACCGAACAGATTGTATCAGCCATCAGCCCTCAGGTATGGATGGATGGCAAAATTTTCGGCATCACCTTAACCGGATTGTCATCTATGTTAACCTATTCGGTGCTGGGCATCATCGGCGGCGTGTTGTTTTTTCAGTTTACCGGTGTGCCGGTCTCAACCATTAAAGGCTATCTGCACCTGCCATCCATTTTATTGTTCATCCCTTTTGCACTGACCGGTATCCTGATCTGGAATGCCCTGCTGGCCGCCATTGCTTCGGTAATCACCGACCCCAACAATTCGGGTAAAAGTGGTTTGATGATGTTGCCCCTGTTGTTTGTGATTGCTTCTTTTCTGGTAACCCGCGATCCCGACAGCCGGCTGGCTGTTTTTCTTTCCTGGTTTCCGCTGACTTCCGCAACCGCCATGCCGATGCGGTGGGCTGTTACTGAGGTGGGATTTTGGCAGCCTGCCGGTTCATTTTTTATTTTGATGCTAACCTTTTACCTGCTCCGCAAACTGGCTGCTAAAGTGTTCCGGGTGTCCGTTCTTATGAGTGGGAAGGAACCCTCGTGGGGTGAAATATTCAGACTAATTAAGAGCCCCCGGTAATATGAATTCGCCGGTTCTCAGAATAGTATGGTAAGTTGAAGTGTCGGGTACGCTAACTTAAAGAAGTCAGGATTTATCGACCCATTTGTGCTGATAAGCCAAAGAAATCACTTGTGCCCTGGAGTTAACATGCAATTTTGCATAAATATTTGCAATGTGTTTTCGGATGGTGAGGGTATTTATATCCAAAATCTCAGCTATTCGCTTGGCATCATATCCATTTACCAGGTTTTGCAGTACTTCCCGTTCCCTGTCTGTAAGCTGGCTCAGTATTTCATTGTTTTCCAGGGCATCAGCCTGTGGTTTATTCAGCATTCTCAATGCTTTACGTGCAATGGCCGGACTCATCGGGGCTCCCCCGTATTCCAGTATTTCAGTAATTGCATCATAAATAGATAAGAAGTTTGCATGTTTTAGTAAATAGCCTATGGCTCCGGCTTTTATGGCTTCAAAAATATAATCTTCATCTTCAAATACGGTTAAAACAATATAATTAATGGCATTGCTGTGAGCGTGTGCCAATTTAATGGTATCAATACCATTCATTCCCGGCATTTGAATATCCATAAATACAACTGCAGGCAATAAGTTAGTGGGCATGCCCTTAATTTTATCTAAATATTCTTCCCCCGAAGAAGCCAGAATCGTTAGTTTCAAATCAGGAAAATGTTGGATATTTTGCACAAAATTGCGCTGATTTACATAGTTGTCTTCAACCAGCCCGATTCTGATATGTTTTACTTCACTTTCCACCGTTACAAAGCTTTGGTATTAAATAGTTACAACATTTATTCTGAAGTATTACTTTTAAATAATACCTCAATTCCGGAAGGTTCAATCCGGTTCCAGATTACCTTAAAATTGCCGGCATTTGCCCTGAGTTTCAAATTCCCGATTCCATTCCCTTCCATTGGATTGTCAACATCAAATCCTACTCCATTGTCAGTAATACTTACCTGCCATTCATTGCTGTCAGCGCATTGAAAATGAATTCTTATCTCGGAACATTTACTATGTTTCAATGCATTGTTCAACGCCTCTTTCATCATTAAAAACAGATGCAGAATTTTGATAGGCGTTAATGCGGTGTCTTCATCTATATTTTCAGTAATGAAATATTTTATGTTGGGGTAGTTTTTCATTACCCGCTGTATCCAAAGCTTAAAACGATCCGCCAGGTTGATAAAAAGTAGTTTTTCGTTTTTTAACACCCAGATGGTGTCGTTCAGGTGGTTCATAATTTCAGTGGCATTGGTATCCAATTGCGTCAATACCTCTTCATGTTCAATATTCCCATCTTTAAAATACTTAACCCCCGAACAGATAGCGGCAACGTGAGTCCCCAGGTT
>JAAXUD010000506.1 GCA_013336205.1 Lentimicrobium sp.
CTGTGGAGGCCGATTGCTGTGCTATTTTGAGGGGTGCAGCAGATGTTCCTTCTCCATCAATGGAAGCGTTGGAAACAACTACCTGTGTACCCCAGTTATCGCCGCCTCCGCCACTGCCGGGCAAGGTTACGGTGCCTCCTCCATTGGATAAGGTAAGGTTGGTGCCACTGATGCTCAGGGTTTGTATCTCATTGGTTGGATTTGCATCGGCATCGTCATTGTTCTGCACATCTTTCGAATACATGGCATAAGGGACACTCAACAGCTGACTGGTGCCGGAAATGGAATAGGTTCCGCTGCCATTGGGATCAACCTCCGTTTTCAGGTAGAGCGTTCCATTGTTCATGAAAATATTGTCGGGCAAGCTGTTAACCTGGCCTAACTGAAGACTGACCAACCCATTTTCATTGGTTCTGATGGTTTGAACTTCCTGCCAGATTGAGGTTGAAGCAGTGGGTGAAATCAAAATACTCAACCTCATCCTGACTTGTTGGTCAATTACCAATTCACTGTTTGCATCCCTCACCACCGCCTGGTAACTCAAGCGTTGCGGTGCCTGGGCATAGGTAAGTAAACTTAACATTAATGCCAACAGTAGTGTGTAGCTCTTTTTCATGGTTCTAGTTTTTTATAATTTTGAATATTTTTATTTCTTTTTTGTCTGAAATAACCCTCAGGAGATAGGACGCTTTGGCGAGATTGCTCATGTCGATGGGCGTTGCCGTGCCTGCGATTCTTTCACATTGCAATAGTTTGCCAAACAAATCGAAAAGTTGATAGCTCATTGGTTCCGTGCGGTTCCCTGAAATCTTTAGCAGCAGGATGCTATTGGTGGGATTGGGAAATGCTTCGATGACAAGACTGATGTCTTCAGTTTGCTCAATGGCAGTTATTACTGATATTTCAAAAGGCTGCTGCACCCCCGGTGCGATGGATCCACTGCTGCCCGAGGCATTAGTATAAAACGCCTGCCCAGCTGAATAGCTGACTGTGCCTCCCGTTCCTGTAGCATCACCTCCTCCTCCATTAATACTTTGGTGCAGGGTCTGTGCAAATGCACCAATGATGCTAAAAGACAGGAAGAGCAATACAAGGATGAATTTTGGTTTAGTATTCATAATCTGCTCTTTTTAAATGATTTCTGTATTTTTTATCAATCAACAAGGTCAAGAAGGCTGACTAATCCTCCTTCTGTCCGGCTTCATTGTTTTTGTCGGCTTTTTTCTTGCTGCGGGCTTCCTTCTTCTGAGGATCGCTCTTCACGGCTTTGGTAGCGCCCTGTTCGGCGGCATCCAGACTCTTGTTCATTCCTTTGTCAATCTTGCGGTCAGCATGCATTTCGGTTTTGCGAATCGCGCGGTTCGTGTTATTCTCTACAAACCGTTCCAGGCTCTGTGCCTGTATACTGAAGGTGGTAAGCAGCATAAGTCCGAGGGCGGTTATTAATGTTTTCATGGCTATTGGATATTAAAAATCAGGTTGTTATTAAATTCATATTAAGGCATCATTGGCTTGGGTGCCAGGTAAAGTGAGCTGTACTCAGTTACCATGTAATAATCACCTATTTTTCTAACCACCACCGGACGTGGCGAGTCTGCGCCAAGGGTGCTGATAAAAAGCTTAATGCGGGTACTGCCGTCTGCGGAGTTTTGATAACTGTACAGGTTCGTGGCCAGTTCCAGTGTGTAGGGCGGTGCCGCTGGTGTGTACTGGTTGGCCGGAGATGCCCCCGAAAAATAAACATTGGGCAGATGGGGGTAGTCCTTTAGCTTGCGCTGAAGTTCAGAAGTATTGCCCATTACATAACCTTCGTAAGCCCCTGCATTATTGGTGGCCGGGACAACCAGCGGATTGGTGCAATTGGCCGTGAGGCATTTCATGCCTTCAACCGGGTACTGCCTGTAGATGTTGATGGCTACAACCATCATAGCTGCAGCGCCCTGTGGCGTATGGGCAACCTGGTTGCGAAGCTCCAGGAATTTGGCCAGTGAATGGGGAAGGCGGCTGAGGGTAATGGTGGTAGTTGAAAGGTTTTCGGTGAAAACTGTTTCACTGATTTCACCAATGACGGTTCCGCTTACAGGGTCATCGTCCGGGGGGACTACCTCTTCTGCCGGATCCTTGGGTTTCGGGTCGTCATTTTCATCCTTTTTACATGATGATAACATAACGACAAGTAGGAGGGATAATAAAATCAGGAAATAAGGTGTTTTCATGGGTTTGGTTTTTGAATGGGCGTTTGTTTAAAATTTTCAAAAAAAATGGCCGACACCGGGGAACCCCCGTTTCTTTAATCTGATTTCTCCCCGGTTTATGTGCCGGCCATTTTTCAATTATTCAATAAGCAAAGAACTCTAATCCTGCCTGCCTCATCAATCTACTTAATGTTGCTGCAGTTGATGGCATGGCGGTCGCTGGCACCATCGTATTTCATGGGCTGGAATTTTCCACCAACATAATCTTCCTGGTAAGTGACAAAATAATAGCCACAGGTGCCGTCCTGTGATTTCATGGCAACGGCTGCCCGGATATAGCGGTGTAAAATGGCGCCTGAGATTTCGTGGCGACGAATGTACCATTCGGGATCAGAAATCACCAGTTTCAAAACATCGGTAGCCTTAAACCAGCCATTGGCCCAGTCATTTGACTTTTTCAAGGCCGCCAGCATCTGAGCTTCAGCGGTGGCATCGTGCATCAGGGCTTTTGGCATCTGCTCGCTGTCTGCTCCGGCATTTGCAGCTTCATTATTGAGAGCATCGGCCAACGGTTTGTAAGCATCAAAACCATCACCCGATATCGTAAACCTGCCTTCTGCTGCGATGTTATAATATACATTCAACACAATTTTCAGCTTGTTTTCCCCGGATTCAAGTTGCGAAAGCGCTTCGGCAAATTTTGCCGGTCCGTCGAATTTTTTGCCAAACTCCTTATAAGTAATTTCAGGGTTTTTGTAAGCTTTAGTTGTTTTCGGATCAGGCACAAGGTCAATCAACAGGTACTTATTCTCTTTAATGCTTCCCGAAACCCACATATTGGAGAAGGTGAGTTGTTCTTCACGATCGTCCTGTTGATATTCATACAGGGGTGGTTTAAGGGTATAGATAAAGATTTCGAGGTCGACTTTTCCTCTTTCGCCGGAATTGGCATAGAATTGACTGATGGTCTGTGGTAAATAGGCCACAGCATAAATTGGGTCGCCTGCCTGAAA
>JAAXUD010000507.1 GCA_013336205.1 Lentimicrobium sp.
CTGAACGCATTTAAAATCAAGATTAACTGTAACAAAAATGCACATCCGGAGTCTTTAATTATTGTTAATGTTATTTTATCTTTTGCAAGGCGTTTTTTAAATCCCGGGTTACCAGGATTGAAAATATGTTGCAGAAAATTATTTTAAAATCAAATACGATTAATGTTTTTTTACAAGCAGTCAGATTATCCGGCATTTTCAGAACCTAATTGCAACAATTATAAAAAACCAACCTTTATGAAAACAAACATTCCGGCAAACTTGCTTTTTATTCTGTTAATGAGCAGTAGTGGTATATCTGCCCAAAGTATGAATGACCTTTTTATCCCCTATGAAATACAACAGGCCTACGAAAACGGAACCCGCAGCACGGAGGGGATACCCGGAAGGAATTATTTTCAAAGCAGAACAGATTATGCCATTAAAACGGAATTCTTTCCGGAAACGAATCTACTGACCGGAACTGAAACTATTACTTTTAAACATAATGGCCGCGATACTCTATCAAATATCTATCTAAACCTCTATCAGAATCTTTATAAAAAAGGCACACCCGGGAATCTTACCATCGATGCAGCAAACATTCACGAAGGTGTGGAAATAACCAGTGTGAAGGTAAATGGGATTCCGTTAAATCTTAATTCACTTAATTTCTTTTCCACAATTCTGCACTTACACTCCCCTGAAAAAATTGCTCCGGGATCTGAGACCAGCATTGAACTTGACTGGCGACAAATAATGCCGGTGACCGCTGTAAAAAGACAAGGAACCTACAACAAAACCAGTTTTTTTATTGCCTACTGGTATCCCAAATTGTGTGTTTTTGATGATATTGAAGGCTGGAATGTAGCCGGGCATAAGGGCACTGCTGAATTTTACAGCGATTATGGAAATTTTGATGTCGAAATTACAGTGCCGGCTGAATACATCGTCTGGTCTTCAGGAGAATTACAGAATAGCAGTGAGATATTTACAGAGAAGTTCATTGACCGGATCAGGCAGGCTTCCCAATCCGACACGGTGGTTCATATTATCACTGCAGCCGACAGGATTGAAAACCGAATTACTAAACCGGCAATCAAACATCAGTGGAAATTCAAGTCCGAAAATCAAACAGATTTCGCCTTTGCATTGAGCGATAGCTATTTATGGGATGGCACCAGTATTAATACCGGAAATAAAGTAATACCAGTAAATTCGGTATATTATGAAACTGCTGAAACTTTCAGTACTGTTGCAGAGATCAGTCGTAAATCAATCGATTTTTATGTGAACAAAATTCCGGGTATCGCTTTCCCGTTTCAACATCTTACTGCATTTCAGGGCAGCCCCGGGGGAATGGAATTTCCGGGTATGATAAACGATCAGGACTTTGACAATGCCATGGAAACCATCCTGGTTACTTCCCACGAGATCGGTCACGCCTGGTTTCCTTTCAATGTGGGCATCAATGAAGAAAAGTATGGATGGATGGACGAAGGCCTGACCACATATATTGGCCTGGCTGCATTTTCTGAGCAGATCGGAGATAAAGATCTTTCAATTTTTAAAGAGGCATTTAAAAGATACAAGCAGAAAGCCGGTTCGCAAACTGCCGATGTTCCGCTGATGATCGTTTCTTATGCACTAAGCGATGAGACGGCAGGTTTTTCGACGTATGTAAAACCCATTTGCGCGTTTTACCTGCTGGCTGAATACATGGGAAAAGACAAATTCTATCAGGCAATCAGGCTGTTTACTGAGCGGTGGCAAGGCAAGCACCCTATACCTTATGATCTTTTCTATACCTTCAATGAAACGGCTGGTGAGGATCTGGCGTGGTTCTGGAAGCCCTGGTTTTTCGAATTTGGTTATGCCGACCTCGCCATTGGAGCAATAGATAAAGTAGAGAATTTCGTCACCATTGTTAATAAAGGCTCCTACCCGATGCCGATAATTCTTACAGTCAGGTACCATGACGGAACTGAAGAAACAATTAGCAGGGGAATGGATATCTGGAAAGATGGAATTAAATCCTGCAATTTTAACTTACGTCCTGATATTAAAGAAATAATCCTCAATAACCCGATGATTCCGGAAGCATCCTATGACAACAATCATATTGTTATAGAACTGTAACCGGGATTGATGCTGAAAGTTACGTTAAGGAGAACTCAGCATACAGGGAATTGACTTCCAGTAATATAAGATTCACAAAGCCTAATCTGAAGTTTTTGCTGGTGTTCCGGCAAGTTTGCTTCCTGCCATTCATGTATGGCCATATTTCCAGGCAGTTTTTACAGCTAAAAATATTCCGGCCGCTATCATGGGAACAGGAGAATATTTCACGGAAGCGTTGTTGATTTTCAGTTATGTCATCCAACGCCTGAGATGGGCCAGCATCCAGTCATAGGCTGAAAGTGGGTAGGTCGAAATACGTCGGATTAATGAAGCTATCTGGTAACTGAAGCATGAAATTGATCTCCCCATAGTAATTAAACCCCTGCTACAAAACAGTGGTGGCTATATAAATAATACCCCAGGCTGCCCCCCTTTTCGGGAAAAGAACTGAATGCAAGAAGTTAAGCATCACTGCTCGTCTCAAATAATTCAAGCACGGGTTAACTTCACTTCCTCGAGGCCTTATGGCCACCAAAGAATCCCCAGCCTCCGCTGCCCAGCACAAATCCGAACGCATACCAGGCCCCATTGTTGTTGGGGGCAAAAACAGTAATGTCGTCTCTGAACAGCATGAGTATCAGGTCAACCGGCGCAATAATCCCGTGCCACAGGCCATACCAGAATCCATAGGTCTGACCATTCAGACATTCGGTTACTACTTCATTGTTCGTGCATCCGGTAAGGAAAAGCACTGTGACTGATAAAAACAAAGTGAGAATAAATCCATTTGTTGTGATTACCTTTTTCATCGTTTGGGAAATTTTGACCTGAAAGTTATAAATATTCCCAAAATTATAAAGATTTACCGATGGATTTATATAAAAATGTGGATTCGAAAAGCCGAACCCACATTTCAGATTATTCTGTCAATCAATTAATTCTTTATCACCGCCATCTTCTTTGTTTGTGAATACTCACCAGCCTGTAAACGATAGAAATATGCCCCATCCGGCAAGCCTGATGCATTGAATACTGCTTCAAAAGAGCCCTGCTGTTTGTACTCATTCACCAGGGTCATAATTTCCTTTCCGGTTGAGTTATAAATCA
>JAAXUD010000508.1 GCA_013336205.1 Lentimicrobium sp.
TCCCCATCGGGGAATACCTTTAAAATATAATTCCCTGAGAGATTGAACCTGAAATTTTCATTTGGAATAACCAGGCTGTAATTGGTGAACATCTGCAGGGTGTTGTATGAAAACCGGTATTCCCGGATATAGTCTTCGGTAAATCCCTCAATATATTCATTTTGCCATAAATCCGTAGGTTTCCATTCAGCATCACAATGAATAACCGTGTATTGCCATACCCTGTAATCAGCATCCAGATCGTCGAATGATAAATACAAACGTTCTTCTGAACCAAAAACCATTATCGGAGGAGTAAGTTCCCACCCCAGGCGATGAAACTGCACAGATGTTACTGATTCCTTGTATATATAATCAGAATACCGGAGAAAGGAAGGGTTAAAGTAATTTCCTTCTTTATTTTTAGATTTTGCCTTCTTTTCAGCGATTTTAGCGCTATCAGAACGCATTTTCGTATCTTTCTGGGCATATACTGACACAGACTGAACTATAATGAGACAAAAAATAAAAATCTTCATTGTGAATCGATGAACAATAGATACCATGCGCTTGTTATTGGCTTGAAGTTTGACAAAATTAACAATTGAAACCTGCTTTTCGATTAAGAATCCTCTTTTTTTTATAACAAAATCTTTTAAACTTAGTTATTGCCGGCATTAAGCGAACATAAAAAATGTTTGAATATTTTCTTTTATTCAATGAAGGCAGAGAAGGATTAAAAAACGCATGAAATTGAAATTAACAGACCAGTTAATTGAACCGGATTATTTGATTCAATTTATTCCAGATCTAACTCAAAAAAACTCAATAAATTGTTAATTTTGCAGAGTTTTAGCAGTTTTCTGTTTTACGGATTTATATATCCATATAAATACCTAGATAGTTGCATGCTGCAAAATAGTGCCATTCAGAAATTAAAGTAACTATGCCCAGAACCATCACATTAAACAAGGGACTGAATATCAGGCTTAAAGGAGAGGCAGAAAAAAATCTCAGGGAGTCAACTTCCTTACATTTTGCCCTTAAACCCACAGATTTTATCGGTGTTTTTCCTCGTATGCTTGTTAAGGAAGGTGATACTGTTAAAGCAGGGACGCCGCTTTTCATTGATAAATACAGGGAAAATATTTGTTTCACTTCACCGGTAAGTGGCACAGTTGCCGAGATCAAACGTGGCGACAAACGTGTTTTACTTGAGGTAAGGATAGAAACAGACGGAAAGAACAGCCAGGAAAACTTCGGATCAGCAGACCCCGCCAAACTTTCAAAGTCCGAAATCACTGAAAAGCTCTTGAAAAGCGGCCTTTGGTCACTGATCAGACAAAGGCCCTATGGCATTATTGCCAATCCGGAACAAACTCCCAAGGCAATACACATATCAGCTTTTGATACCGCACCGCTGGCTCCTGATTATGACTTTATTGTAAGTGGCAAAGGGGATTCATTTCAGGCCGGCCTTGATGCGCTTGCGAAACTTACCAATGGCAAAGTTCACCTGAATGTGAGTGCGAATACTTCAGCCAAAGAATTCCTCGATAGCCGCAATGTTGAGATTACAACATTTAAGGGCCCCCACCCTGCCGGAAATGTTGGAATTCAGATTCACCATATTGATCCTATAAACAAAGGCGACGTTGTGTGGTTTGCAGGTGTGCAGGACGTTATAACAATAGGTAATCTTTTCAGACAGGGCGTATATAATCCTGAAATCATCGTAGCACTTGCTGGTTCAGAAGTGAAAAAGACAGCCTATTTCAAGACCCGTCGCGGTGCCTGCATCAGTAAGATTGTTGAAGGGAATGTTAAAGAAGGGACTGTCCGTTATATCTCAGGCAATGTCCTGACCGGCAGCACCATCAGGCACGACAGTTTTATCGGATTCTATGATTCAATGATATCGATCATTCCTGAAGGTAATTACCATGAGTTTCTGGGCTGGGCATTGCCAGGTCTCGACAAATTAAGTTTTTCAAGGTCATTTTTCTCCTGGTTAACTCCATCAAAACAATACAAAGTTGACACAAATCTTCATGGCGGAGAAAGAGCACTTGTGATGACCGGAAAGTTTGAAGAGGTCTTTCCTATGGATATCCTACCAATGCAGCTTATCAAAGCCAGTTTAGCGGAGGATATCGAATTGATGGAAAAACTGGGCATCTATGAGATTGAACCTGAAGACATGGCCCTTTGCGAATTTATCGACACATCAAAAACTGAAATTCAATCAATCATAAGAAACGGACTCGAATTGGTGCGTAAGGAAATGAGTTAATACGGACAAATTCCGGATAATACTTAATTAAAACATTTAATCAATCGTTAATGAAAGCCCTCAGAAAGTATCTTGATAAGATAAAACCTCAGTTTGAGAAGGGAGGCAGGTTTGAGAAACTGCAATCGACTTTCGATGCATTTGAAACATTTCTGTTTGTACCCGACAAAACAACCCACATAGGCAGCCATATCCGCGATTCCATTGATCTGAAGAGGACTATGTCGATGGTTATTCTTGCAATGGTGCCCGCATTATTATTTGGTATCTGGAATGCCGGGTACCAGCACTTTTTATCGCTGGGTCAGCAGGCTGAATTTATGCAGATTGTTGGCTATGGATTAATTAAGGTATTGCCCATCATTGTAGTATCATATATTGCCGGTCTGGGGGTTGAGTTTATATTTGCCCAATACAGGGGCCATGAAGTAAATGAAGGCTACCTGGTGTCCGGAATGCTGATTCCTCTTGTTATGCCTGTAGATGTTCCTTTATGGATGGTGGCTGTGGCCAGCATTTTTGCAGTCATTATCGGGAAGGAAGCTTTTGGCGGAACCGGTATGAATATCTTCAATCCGGCTTTGTTGGCCAGAGCCTTTATCTTCTTTGCATACCCTGCAAAAATTACAGGAGATACAATCTGGACAGGTGGTCTGACAAAAGGCGAAGGTGTTATAGATGGATTCTCAGGAGCAACTCCTTTAGGCAATGCAGCTGCGGGTGCCATGGATAAAATACCCTCCATGTATGACCTGTTTTTTGGTTTTATTCCAGGCTCAATTGGTGAAACTTCCAAGATCGCAATCATACTGGGTGCTATTATCCTTATCGCAACAGGAATCGGGAGTTGGCGTATAATGCTTTCCGGATTGGTTGGCGGAGTTACAATGACCCTTATTTTTAATGCTTTTGCCGCAAATGAATACATGACAC
>JAAXUD010000509.1 GCA_013336205.1 Lentimicrobium sp.
TCAAAAATCTCGCAATTTTTTAAAAAAAACTCCTTATATTATATTTGCTATTCTGGCATAGTTATTGAACCTTTGTCAGGTCTAATTGTGAATTTGATTTCTATTTTCGAATATCCTTTTTGCTTCTGAACAAACTGTTTATACCAAAAACAAAAAATCATGAGATCAATCTTTTTACTGGCAATTGCTTCGGTATTGCTTTTTTTCGGTTCTGCCAGTGCCCAGGACATCATTATGAAAAAAAACAATGAACTGATTAAATGCAAGATCAAGGAAATAGGGCTTGATGAAATTAAATACACCTTGCCGGAATACTCACAGGATGTTACCCTGGTTATTGACAAAGATGATATTATAAAAATTATTTTTGAGAATGGGAAAGAAATGGAATTTCAGAAACCGATGACAAATCCGGAAACCTACGCCGATAACAAGAAAAATATACTTAAAATTGAGTTCCTTTCCCCCCTTTCAGGTAATACAACGTTTGGATATGAGAGAAGCCTGCGTCCAGGTCGCAGTATAGAAGCCAACCTTGGAATCATAGGACTGGGGATTGATCCGAGTGATGACAATGCAGGTGGCGTCTTTATAAAAATGGGCTATAAATTCATTAAGGATCCTGATTTCTATTTGCGGGGCATGCGTTATGCTCACATTTTAAAAGGCGGGTATATTAAACCGGAAATTGCATTGGGGTTGTATGGTCATGATGATTACAATTATGACCAATATTCAAGTTATTACGAGGAAGGCCGCGAACAAATCTTTTCCGGCACTATCCAATTGGTGTTTGGAAAGCAATGGGTTTACGACGATGCTTTTGCTGTAGATATGTATGCGGGGGTTGGATATGGATTCGCATCAGGTGATAATGATAATAATGGAGGTTACCATTACGGATATACCATTGCAGATGCAAGTTTTCCGATTGCATTTTCGGCAGGTTTGAAAATCGGATATTTATTTAAATGATTTTTAAAAGAAAGTTCATAACCCGGCAGTTGAAAAGTTGCCGGGTTTATGTTTTTAATCAGCTCTAACCAGGCATCTTTTTATTTCAAATTTCTTATTATGTTCCTCCCTGAATATATGCCTGTTTGAAATCTTTGCAGCTACAAATCTCAAATCACATTTCTTTTCCTAACAATAATAAGGCTGAGCAAATTCGCATGTATGAAAGAATTTACATATATGAAAACCACTGTATTACGACTTTTAAGTATTACAATGCTTGTTTAGACTGATTACAAACTACATAGTACCAGTATTTTATTCTTCACTTTTTTTTTGAGGTTCTATTAGTTTGTGTAAATTCGCCATAAGGAAAATGGCTGATTTCTATGATATTTCCTTTCCTTGTTTACTTTTTCAATAGTAGAACTTTGACAAAACCACGGATCAGAACAGTCAATTCATCAAGAAACACAGGACAATTGAAAGCAGCTTAGACAAAACAAATGAATCAAAACATTACGCTGACTTTAATAAGGACATTTTTAAGTTTTCTGGGGCTTCCGGCAACGGCATCATAACTTTACAGGCATTTACCCTCAGGTAGCTGCCTTTTTTATATTAGCTTTCGAACACAAAACATCATTAGGAATTACATACAGCAACAGAATATGAACCCAACTGTAAGCAAATCCGGCAGCAAGCCGACCGGCGTTTTACTGGCCGCGCTGTTGACCATCTTTTTCTTTATTGCAGATACCGGCAATGCCAGCGCCCAGAATGAGGGCAAGCAATTGTTTGAGAAAAACTGCACAGTATGCCACAAAATTGGCGGAGGAAAACTCGTTGGCCCCGAATTGATGGGTGTAACCCAACGACGTGAAAAGGCATGGCTTTTAAAATTTATCAGAAACTCCAAGGAGTTGATTGATGCAGGTGATCCTATTGCTGTTAAGGTTTATGAAGAGAATAACAAAATTCCAATGTTATCTTTCACCCAGCTCTCTGATGCAGAAATCAACAGCATTATTGATTATATTGATAAATGGGAGCCTGAAAAAGAGAAAGTATTTACAGTAGATGTAAATAAAAAAGATGGGTTCTCTCAAACTGAAATTCTCAGGGGCGAAAGATTGTTTTATGGACTTATCCCATTTGAGCAAGGAGGAACTACGGCCTGCAATTCATGTCACAACACCATAACAAGCGACTCACTTAACTGGAATCCTTCTGCCGGAGAACTGGCTACCGCCCATATGGAGAAAGACGGGATGAACATATACAAATCGATGGGAGAACCAACTTCGGATGTTATGCGCAAAGCCCACGGAGAATTTAAACTTACAGAACAGGAAGTTTTTTACATAGCTGCGTTTCTTTCTGAATACAAACAAATTGGAGAAAAAGGACACAAAAGCTTCCCTGAAAAACTAATGCTGTTTATCCTTTTCGCAGTGCTAATGACACTTGCCCTGGTCGACCTGATTTTTACAAAAAAGATAAAGTATAAGGTTATTCACCTGGTAGTCATTCTTGTTGGTCTGGCAGTCCATTTTAATCTGGCAGTTGTTGAAGCCACTGCAATGGGCCGAACACAGGATTATGCACCCGATCAGCCTATAAAATTCTCGCATAAAATACACGCCGGTGATAATAAAACGGATTGCCGCTATTGCCATTCCATCGCCGATTACAGTAAATCAGCAGGTATCCCCTCGAATAATGTTTGTCTCAATTGCCATAATGTGGTTCTTAGCGGCCGTAATTCGGGTAAGTTCGAGATCAATAAAATACATCGGGCAGCTAAATCAGGTAAACCGGTTGAGTGGATCCGTATTCACAACCTGCCTGATCATGCATTCTTCAGCCATGCGCAACATGCCAATGCAGGAAAAGTACAATGTGAGCAATGCCATGGCCCTGTTGCCGAAATGGATATTATGAAACAATTTTCAGATCTCTCGATGGGGTGGTGTATCAACTGTCATCGCGATACAAAGGTTAATTTCACTGACAATAAATACTACTCTACCTATCTTAAACTGCATGAAGAGTTGAAAGCGGGTAAAATAGATTCAGTTACGGTTGAAACCATTGGCGGGCTTGATTGCATGAAATGCCATTATTAGATGACGAATGAAGAATGACGAATAACGAATAACGAATTACGAATGAAAGTATGTGATTCATACTGCGGCGGCTGAGGCTGTTGACGAATGAATACTTTACTGCATTTTCAGAAGCAGATAA
>JAAXUD010000510.1 GCA_013336205.1 Lentimicrobium sp.
TAGCATCGCTGATCGGGTTCTGTTAAAAAAGGAATTGACGGGTGGTTTTACCTTGCATAATTTAGGGATGGGAGCGAATTTGCGCAGGGGAACAAACAAAACCTTTTTTAAATCCAGGGTTTTTGAGATCGAAGTGGTGAGTATGAAGCACCCTAAGCAAGTGAGGATGATTTATAATTATGATTACACTGCAAAGAGTTTTGTATACGGTAAGCTAAATCATGTTTACATGTTACGAGCAAGCTACGGTTTTAAAAAATTACTGAACCGGAAACCTTACTGGGGAGGAATCGAGTTAAGGGCGTTATTTCTTGGAGGGGTTAGCATGGCATTTGCCAAGCCTGTATATTTAATCTTCTGGGATGTCAAAAACCAGACAGAGAATTACACACCCAAAATAACGGAAAGATATGATCCTTCCAATCCGTATCATGATGAAGAATACATATTTGGACGCGCACCCTTCATTGAAGGTTTGGGTGAGCTGAAAGTTTACCCCGGGTTCTTTGCAAAAGGAGGGCTTAACTTTGAGTTTGGTACCTTGAACAGTAAAATACGTGCGTTGGAAGTAGGCGGAATTGCAGAGTTCTTTCCCATAGCCATCCCGATTATGGCCTATAATCCTGCCAACAGCTTTATTTTTACCTTCTACCTTAATTTCTCTTTAGGTAAGCGATACAACTAATACACTTTACCTTTTCTATAGACCTGTCAGTGTGCGAAGCACCTGAAAGCGTCGAACAAAAAAACAGGCTGCCGGTTTAGGTTTACCCGGACAGCCTGTCAAAATTGATTGAAGAAACTAATTATCGTTTAATGACAATCTTTTTCGTAAAGCTGTTTTCTTTATCGGCAATTTCAAGTAAATAAATTCCATTTTGAAGTGATCCAACATTTATCGGGATAGTCATGTGGCCCATTTCACCTTGCAATTCATCTTCAATGACTTTCACCCCAAGCACATCAGTAATTGTCAACTTCAACGATTTGGAACCTTCATTGGTAAATTGGATAAAGACCGTTTTATCAGCTGGATTAGGGAATATATTGAATTTATTTTCAAAAGCTTGCTCATCAACACCAACCGGAGGCAATGTTGTAAACTTCCAGGTTGGGCTCCATCCGGAGATATCCAGCCCATTCTCGGCCCTGACACGCCAATAATAGCTGGTTTCTTTATCTAAAACCAGGGGAACAATAGCATTGCTTTGATCAGCGGGAGTGGTACCAGAGACCAACAGGTTAGAAAAATCAGCTTTATCAGATAATTCCACGTAATAATTAGAAATACCGGTTGCATCTTTCCAGTCCAGCAAGGGAGAAAGATTTATATCTGTTGCATTATCTGCCGGCGATAATAAAACAATCGAATTAATGGTCGTGAAATCCCATGTTTCTGACCAATCCGAAACGTCGCCTGTATGAAGGGCCCTTACATGCCAATAATATTTCACTCCGAAATGCAACATTTCAGCGTTAATGGAATTGTCGTTTGAAGACAAGAAGGTGGGTGAACTGAAATCAGCATTATCATCTATTTCCAATTCATAAGTAACAAAATCCGAATAAATATCCCACTTAAGTTCGACATCCAGATTCTGGTCTACAGCATGATTATTTGGTTTATCCAGTTCAACAGTTGGCTGAGTGGTAAAAGAACGGGCACCAGACCAGCTTGATGTGCCATGGCCATGCTTGGTTCTCATTCTCCAGAAAAATCTTTCGCCAAAAGGAAAGTTAATAATTTCAGCTTCCAGGTACTCGCTGGGTATGGTAAGCGAAAATGGGTTACTGAATGCATCGTCGTTATAACTGATAATTGAACCTGCATCACCGGCGATGAATCCGGTGGTTCCGTAAAATCCGACTGCATTTAAATTAGATGTGGTTCCACCAGTCTGATTGAACCATTCAATTCCGTCGTATTGAAGTACTGTTCCTGTTTTACCTACTGCCCAAGCGTTATCAGGGCCTGTAAAAAAGAGGCCGGTAAGATCTTTGGTTGTTAAATCATGTTTATATTCACTCCAGGTCCCACTGCTATAGTGCATCATGAAACCAGTTTTACCAATGGCCCAGCCATCATTGGCTGATGTAAACCCAACATTGAGAAATTCTTTGATGGTTCCACCGGTTTCTTCCGGTACCCAGGTACTGCCATTAAAAAATATGATCAAACCATTTTTACCTACTGCCCAAACATGATTTGCATCATATGCAAATACTTTATTGAGATCTTTCGAAGCAGTATATTGAGAGGACCAATCAGAGCCGTTAAAATGTAATACAGTGCCTGTTTTTCCAACCGCCCATCCATTATTTGCATCCAGCATATGGACACCAAAAAGGTCATTGGTTGTATTGCTCGATTGGGTAGACCAGGAAGTGCCGTCAAAATGTATGATCTTACCTCCTTTACCAACAGCCCAACCATTGTTACCATCCACAAAACTCAGACTATAAATATCCGTTGTAATACTGCTTTCCTGTTCAGTCCAAACAGAGCCATCAAAAAATAACATAAGTCCACCCGCACCTGCAACCCAGGCATGCGTGTCGTCCACAACGGATACACTGGTCAGGTTAGCGGTCTGGCCTGAAATTACAGAATTCCAGTAGTAGGATTCGTCCACCTCTAAATCATATTCAGTGACTCCTGTAATTTCACTCCAGGTAAATATCACTTCTGTGGTTTGTTCTGACGCATCGGCAGGTCCAGTAAGTATAACCCTTCTGATGACCCGGAAATTCCAGGTTTCCGACCAACCTGAAATATCATTGCCATCTTTTGCACGAACACGCCAATAATAGGTTTGCCCGAAAATTAAATCTGAGGTTTGCACAGCAGTAAGAAATTCCGTTTCAAAGTTTACCGGGTTTCCAAAACCAGGTTCTGTGGCCATCTGGATGTCGTATTTGATTACGCCGGTATTTCCCCCGGTCACTGCATTCCAGTCAAGCACCACATCGGGCATCTGATTGACGGCATTGTTTTCCGGCAAACTGAGCACCGGAGTATAAATTCGTTCCTGGGCACTAAGGTTCAGTAACCCAACCAGGCTGATGAGCAATGCGGCTGTATATATTCTTTTCATCTGATTACTTGTTATGAGGTGAAATGAAATTCCGGATTAATGATAATTATTGAACGATGAATTTAGAG
>JAAXUD010000080.1 GCA_013336205.1 Lentimicrobium sp.
CCGCGATTCCACTATCCGGATGGGTACTGAGGATATATGGGCAAAGCAGAATGAAAAAGAGATTCATGCCTATGTTGACCACTATATTGGCTATCTTGATGAGGGCAAACCGGATTGGTTTATTTTCCAGTCTCAGGTTTGCGTAAGGAATGGTACTTAAAGCATCTGTTGCGAGTATCAGCGCGAACCATTTTACATATTCCGGATGACCTGCATATCCAAGCTTAACAGAGAGGAAAGGTGCGGTAATAAATGAAATGATAAGGAAAATAGCCGATGTGAAAGTAATAGATGACAATGTGGTGCCAAACACCTTATTGCGAAATTCAGCCTGGCTGGCGAACCTGAAAAAAGCGGTTTCCATTCCATAGGTCAGCATAACAAAAAGAAGGGAAACATAGGCATACATTTCAGTTACAATACCGTACTCGGATGTTAAAAACACCCGTGTGTAAAGCGGAACCAGCAGGTAATTAAGTAAACGGCCCAAAATGGTAGGCAATCCGTAAATTGCTGTCTGACCGGCGAGTTTTTTAAAAGGATTCAAAACTATTACTGTTTAATTTGCCTGTGCTATTCTTCGATAGCAGGAATTTCAATAATAAATGTAGTTCCAACGCTTTTTTCCGAAGTAAATTTTATCTCACCCCCGAGTGAGTCAATAATATTCTTTACCATAGCCAGGCCTAGACCCATACCACCTGATTTAGTGGTAAAGTTAGGTGAAAAAATTTTCTGTTTCTTTTCTTCTTCAATACCGCTGCCATTGTCATGTATCTCAATGCGGTGCCGTTTACCATCAGAAGAAAGGCTTATACCAACCTCCCCTTTTTGTTTGGAAGGAATCGCCTGAACGGCATTATTGAATAAGTTGATAAGAGCCCTTGAAAGTTGCTTTTCATCAGCAAACACATAACATTTTCTGTCGGGGAGTGTGAAACTGAAATTAATTTCAGGGTGTTGGTTAAAGAGAGCAAGCGTATTCCGGATTATGGCAGTTAATTCTGTTTTTTTGTTGGAAGGTGCCGGAAGCTTGGCAAAATCAGAAAAGGCACTGGCAATACTGGCCAGTGAATCAATTTGCTCTATCAACAGGTGTGTTGTTTTTTCAAGCCGGTTCTCCCAGTCGGGTGGGTTATCATACCATGATTTACGGAGATGCTGAATACTCAGTTTCATTGGGGTAAGCGGATTTTTTATTTCATGGGCTACTTGCCTGGCCATTTCTCTCCAGGCACTTTCTCTTTCTGAACGGGCCAGCTTTTCGGCACTTTCAGCCAGCTTATCAAGCATCAGGTTATAGTCATTGATCAGATCTCCAAGTTCATCTTTTCGGGAATAGACTATCTTTTCATTAACCAGCCCAAGTTTAAGGCTGCTAAATCTGTTTCTGATTAGTTGTAAGGGTTGCATCAGGTAATTTCCTGCCAGAAGCGAGATAAATACGGCCAGTGCGGTCAGAAGCACATAGATATTGATAAAGGCGACCAGAAACGTCGAGATTTCCTGCCTGAGCTCCTGTTCACGGGCAAAGTAAGGAAGATTAATATAGGCGGTGAGCTTGTTTTGTTCGTTTCTGAATGGCAGATAAGCGGACAGGTATTTGTAATTCCCTATCATTTCATCCTCAATAAAGAGGGTTCTTTTATTTCTTGCAAGCTCAATATAAGGCACAGCGCTCATCAATTCTGATTTCAGGCCTTCGTCAAAGATCTGTGGCCGCGAGGAAGCGAGTAGCTGTCCATTGATATCATAAAGGTTAATGTCGCTGAAAAAGACAAGTGAAAACTTGGTAAGCAGTTCTTCCAGATACGATTTCTGTGATTTATCGAGAATATCCATTGTTGCCAGCTTGTGCTCAAGTTCAATAAGCACCGAATGAGCTTTTTCACTCAGCATATCCCGGTTCTTTTTTTCGTTCAGGTTCCTGATGTTAAAAATTGTTGTAATCCCAACCGACAATGAAACAAAGAGGACTAAAGCAATGACCATCAATTGTAGCCTGGTTTTGAAATGAAGGTTTTGTTTCTGACCGATATACCGAAAGCTGTAAATGCCTAGTGCAATAAAAACCAGGATTATATGAAAGATTAATTGATAGGTAAAGGGGGATAATTTATCAAGAAATCCTTCATTCCGTTTGCTTATAATCAACCTGGTTTCATTGTTTATGATATGAAACAGATGATTATATCCGTTTCTATCAAAAAACGTGAAATCTCCATCCGGTCTGTTACCACTGGCTTCATACAATCCGTAGTTATAGTCCCCAACATTTTTTACAAGTTCATCTTCAAAAAAGATTGCGTAAGAGTAATCTGAAATATCTGCCCGTGATGAAGACGCTTTGTCCATCAGTAATTCCGGGTAGCCTAATCCCTTGGGTACATATTTAGGACTGAGCTCTATTACTATGTAAGACTTATCCTGGGTTTGCCGGGGCTTATCAATAGCTATGTTGGCAATATAGCTGCTGGCGTCGTAGGATTCACGTATGAAATACATTGATGGGCTGGCCGTAGTTTCACCTAATCGATCAATAATATCTGCGAAATATTCATGACAGCCGATTATATAGTTGGACGGCCTGATTTGTAAGGTTTTTTCAGGATAGCAAAGCGTGATCTGAACACTGTACCTAGTCCAGTAACCATTAAAATAGTTAGATTTTATATAATCGATGCAAGCTGTTTCTTTTATTGGATTAGTCCACGCCTCCATATAAAGCCGCTTCATTGTCGTATCTTTTGCTAAACTATTTTCGATATCTGCAAATAGAAATTCACCCATCTTATCCCTGTCTGAAGATAGTCTGAGCGCTAAAAGTTTTCTTTCATTCTTTTCTTTTTCACGTTTGTTTATATGTAGACTGTAAGATGAAACCATCGTAAGGACCAGGACAATAACACTAATTGATAGTAGATTAGGATACCGAAGAACGTTTTTATAGATTAGAATTAATATAATGAAGTATAGAAACTGCAGAATAAGTAGTATTGGCTGAGGAGAATACAAGTCGGTGCTGGTAGCAATAAGGTAAACAAGTATATTGGCGATTATAAAATACCCGATAACGCGCTTAAGGCCTGAACAAAAATAGATAAGACGAAAAGTGGTATAGGATATAAAAAAGTATCCGGCGAGTATGAAGAAGATTATAAAATAAGCCATCAGACCGTAGGCTGTAAATCCTGAAATATTGCTTAAGTCAAGTCCGAAAGAGGAATTATTGATTAAAATATTTAAAAGATAGCAACTAAAATAAAAGAAAAAGACACCGGTGACTGCGATTGAAGAGAGCGACAGAATTCTGTATGGTTTATCGGCAATTAAACTGAAGCTAAAGCTACTAAGATTCTTATATACAAGGAATAGTACCAGCGCCGACAATAATGAATCGGTGAAAAAATCGCCAAGTGATGGTAAGAAAACGGAGTATGCAAAGCTTAAAGGGCTGAATAATTCGGAGCTATACAGCGGAGCCGGTACCTTGAAATATACCAGGAGGACTCTTATAAGAATGACATCGAATACAAACAAAACAATAAGTAATGGATACTTTTTTAAGGGGATATAGCGGGTGTAAAGCACATATATCGCAAGAACCAGGGCTATCAATGCAATCAGGAAGAATGTGTATAAAATTAAAATATTGCTTGCTGATAGCGCTGATTGGGCGGGTAGTATCAAAGAAAAAAGGAAAATACCCTGTTTATCGGTGATATTAAAATCACTGCGGCTGTATGAGAAATCATATCCGGGAGAAATACTGTAATAGGGATTAAAACCTGGGGAAAGATATTCGTTTTCGTAACTATAACCCGCCTTAACAAGATCAGAAAGAATGTAGGTAAAATTGCCTGACCTGGCGATATTGATCTGGTAGAGTCCATTGCCACCTTTATAAAGGCGCTTATTGATCAGGGAATCTGCGAACGAAATACCAGGATTCAGTGAATTGTCAGACCAATAATAAAGTGAATTTCCTGAGAAAACATAAAGGCTGTAATACTGATCCAAACTACTACCGGGTTCATGAAGTATAGCAAAATCCAAACCAGGCTGATTTTTGATTATTTTATTGAGGAATGCCTCGCCCTGGTCATAGCGTTCATTTAATTGCCGGTTAAATAACTGAACAGTTTTTTCAGGGTTTTGACTATAATTGCATAGGTGTTCATAGGCGAATATGGCCAGGAAAAAGAATCCTGCAGTACAGATCAATATCCAGAAGCTAATTTTTCGAATTTTTCCTTTAACCATATCGGTGGATCTGTTTTTAGGCTTACCAAATCAGCACAAATTGCAAATTAATACCCTGCAATACCCCAAAGAATACGATCAGCTAGTTCAAGTACCTGATAAACAGACAAATAAACTGATTAAGACCAATTTACGTTGCTTCGATCCCGGTTTGAAAATTGAGATCATCACTTTTGGGCCCTGTAAAGATAATAAAGGGTGTCAATAAGTCGGTTAAAGCCAGCAAAACTCAGATTTTTTTTATTATGTAGATGAGGCTCGAATAATCTTTTGTTCCTGAACGGGCTTTCATATTTGAAATCAAACCACGCCTGATGGCCTTTGGGTAAGACGATTTTCCCGACATATATTTCTCACTTAAGAGGGAAACATAGAAAGCGTCAAAAAGCATAGGGCGAATGGACACAATCTCAAAACCATGCTTTGTGGCCAGCAATGAAAATGCTTTCTGGTCAAAATGAAACAAATGCCGGGGAACATCCCAGGCAGCCCAATATCTGTTGTAATATTGCGCATCATGAGAAGCATGGTTTGGAAGGGCAATATATGCCAGACCCTTGTCCTTTAGTAAACGGAAGATATCAGACATTCGTTTGTTAATATCCGGAACATGCTCCAGCACATGCCACATCGTAATAACATCGAAGGATTCATTGTCGAGTGAATCTATCTCGTGCTCATCTTTAATGTCTAATTTGTAAGTAGTTTCGGCTATATTTCTGGCTTTTTCATTGGGTTCGATCCCCATAGTCTGCAATCCTTTTTTTGCACAGAAATTAAGAAATTCACCCGTAGCACAACCAATGTCTAACACTGATTTCACCGGATTAAAACTACGTATCAATTTGTATTTACGACCGTGGGTGTAATTGCGTATCAACCGATATGCAATACTGAATGCGTCTTTTTTATTATCAGAATGCGATATGTAATTTTCGGAGGCGTAATATTTACCAAGACTTGATAATTCAGGCATGGGCCTGGTTACCAAAAGTCCGCAATTGGTACACTTGTAAATCGCAAACTCTTCTCCACTCAGAAAGTAGTCCTTAAGATTGGTTACAGTTGTAAACGCCTTATTATCACAAAGTAAGCAATGTTCAGGAGCCGAAATTTGGAGATGTTCCACGTGAAACAATTTAGAGTAAGTCTGTTATTTTAACGACTCAAAAATACAACTAATACTGATATGTCTGAAGGTGAGACACCGTTAATTCTACTGGCCTGCCCTATTGTTTCAGGCTTGATTCTACTGAGTTTTTCCCGTGCTTCAAAGGAGAGTGAGCTCAACGAATTATAGTCAAAATCTGACTTTAAATGCATGTCTTCAAACCTGGACACCCTGTCGGCATTCTCCTTTTCTTTGTCAATATACCCCTGGTATTTTATTAAAATATCCGCTTCTTCAATCACCTCCGGGGCAAGGTTTGAATAAGCAGAAAAGTGTTCTGCCACAAAGGGCACATAGTTAATCAGGTCGTTTAGATTTACCTGTGGCCGAAGCAGAATTGATGATAATTTGACTTTTTGATTAATGGGAGCTGTGTCGAGTTTTGCAAGCAGTCCGTTAACCTGATCCTGCGTTATACTGGTGTCAGTGAGAAATTTCATAGAATTTTCAATAGCCGCTATTTTTTCTTCTACCCTGTTGAACCGGTTGACATCAGCCAGGCCAAGTTTATACGAAATCGGTGTCAGCCGGATGTCAGCATTATCCTGTCTGAGTAAAATCCTGTATTCCGCGCGTGAAGTAAACATTCTGTAAGGCTCGTCTATCCCTTTTGTAATAAGATCATCGATAAGAACACCAATGTAAGCTTCAGATCTTTTCAAAATAAAGGGTGCTTCACCCTTAACCTTAAGGTGTGCATTGATTCCTGCCATGAGTCCCTGCGCTGCAGCTTCTTCATAACCTGTTGTGCCATTAATCTGTCCTGCAAAAAAGAGATTTTCAACCAACCTGGTTTCGAGTGAATAGTTCAATTGAACAGGTGGAAAGTAATCGTATTCTATGGCATACCCGGGCCTGAAAATTTTCGCATTTTCAAAGCCAGGCACTTTCTGTAAGGCTTTTAACTGTATGTGATCCGGTAAAGAGGAAGAGAATCCGTTGACATAGTATTCAACTGTATCCCAACCTTCAGGTTCAACAAACAACTGGTGTCGGCTTTTATCGCTGAAACGGTCAATTTTATCTTCTATAGATGGACAGTAGCGGGGCCCCCTCCCTCCTATCCGGCCTGCATACATGGGTGAGTCATCAAAGCCAAGCCGGAGAATGTCATGAACAACCGGGCTCGTATAGGTCAGATAACAGCTGCGTTGATTCTTTAATTCAGGTGTATCGGTGTAGGAAAACTTTCCGGGATTTTCATCGCCCTTCTGTTCTTCCATTTTACTGAAATCAATAGACCGGCCATCTACCCTGACCGGAGTTCCTGTCTTCAACCTGGCGGATTCAAAGCCCAATGCAATCAGGCTCTCGGTTATTCCATGTGATGCTTTATCTCCGATGCGTCCACCGCCAAAATTCTTCGTTCCAATATGAATTATTCCATTAAGAAAGGTTCCATTGGTAAGTATAACGGTTTTGGCATTAATATGCTGTCCCATGGCCGTTTTTACACCTGTAACCCGGCCATCTTTAGCTTCTACACTTATAACAGAATCCTGCCAGAAATCCAGGTTTGCAGTTTGTTCCAACATGAGCCGCCATTTTTCAGAAAACCGCATCCTGTCACTTTGTGCCCTGGGGCTCCACATGGCAGGACCCTTTGACCGGTTAAGCATTCTGAATTGAATCATAGTAGAATCAGTAACAATACCCGAATATCCGCCCATTGCATCTATTTCACGCACTATCTGTCCCTTTGCAATACCACCCATTGCCGGATTGCACGACATTTGTGCAATGGCATTCATGTTCATGGTAATAAGCAAAACAGAGGAACCCATATTTGCAGCAGCTGCAGCAGCCTCGCTACCAGCGTGGCCTGCACCTACAACAATCACATCGTATTCTTTAAACATTCTATCTATGTTTCACGTGGAACATTCCTAATAATCGCCAGCCCCAAAGGTGCAATTCATCTATAAACAAAAATTGCAGCCTTAAGTTGAAACTCAACCGGGCTGCAAAATTAACAATAATTCCGGGCTTCTCAGGAAGGATTCCCGGTGTTGGGAAATAAAGACAGATACTCGTCTTCTTTCTTCCGCATTAGTGCCTCGTCTTTGGGTGATTTGTCTTTGTATCCGCATAAATGTAATACACCATGCACCATTACCCTGTTCAGCTCATCTGTAAATGATTTTGAATAGAGTTTCGCGTTTTCCTTTACTCTTTCAATACTGATAAATATGTCACCCGAAACAACAGAGCCTTCCGTATAGTCGAATGTAATAATATCTGTCAGCGTATCGTGCTTAAGGTATTTAATATTCATTTCAAGAAGATGGGAATCATCACAGAATATATAACTTATATCACCGGGAGATTTTTCTTCAGCTATAATGGCATTAAAAAGCCATGATCGGATTATACGGATATTCCGGGGTTTGAATCCTGTATTTTCATTGAAGAATGCTATGCCTGAGTCTTTCATTAATTTCTGAAATTTCATTTATGCAAAGGTATTAATAATGGATTGATGCGTAAAACAGGAAATAAAAAAACCGGCAACTAGCCGGTTTTCTGTAAAATTTATTTTTCAGCAGGAATACTGAGAAAGTATTCGTTCACTTTGTTTTTGTAATACAACTTCAGTGAAGGAGGGATAGTTCTTAACAATTCTGTTTCACGCGCAGGAATTCCCATGTTGCTGAAAAAGGATGCCGGGTCAGGCTTGGGTAATTCGCGCCCCTGTGTCGACTCGCGGCGCTCTTCCTGTTCACGTTGCATTTCTGCTTTTTCAGATTCGAGCAAGCGGGTCAGTATCTCCTCTTGCCTGCGCATCGTTTCCTGGTTAAGTATTTTATTAACCAATTCTGTTTCGGTGCGCTCCATTTCTTCAATCATCTTATTTAATCCCTTTTGCCCCAAAACCCCCTCTTTTTGCATTTGATCGCGATATTCCTGTAGTTGATTGCGCAACGCTTCCTGTTGTGCAGCCATCCTGGCCAATTGTTCACTCATTGCCCCCTGCCCGGTTTTGCCCTTCTCCCCTTTCCCTTTTTGCATACTTTTTTTCATCGCCTCCATCTGCTGGTTCAATTTCTCCTGCATCTGGCGCATCGATTTCATAGAGGGTTTTCCCTGTCCAGGCATCGGGCAACTCTTCCCTGATTTCTTGGAAGATTTCATCGACATATTCTGCTGCATCTCTTTCATTGATTCCGCCAGCATCAGGGCCAGGTTATTTACCGAGGTCATCACAAATTGCTGCTTGCTCCTGGCCGTCGGAATTACCCTTTTATTCAAAGCATCCATTGCCTGATCTACATTGTCGTTGATAGCTGATATTTCCCTGTTTACAAAGGATTCAATCATAG
>JAAXUD010000511.1 GCA_013336205.1 Lentimicrobium sp.
TCATTTCATTATAAGCTGCTTAATTCAAATAGATTAATCCATAAATATAAGCCCTGACTTTTTAAAAAATGCACTTTTAGAATTCACTTCTTTTAATTATGTTTGTCAGGATTTTCTTTCAGCTGTCTGATTTTTTTTATAAATGATGTCTGACAAATTCTCCTGCAAAGTGAAATTACTTTTAGTAAGTTTGAAAGTGTTAAGTAAGTAAAAGTTAAACTGCGTTTCTTAGCCTTTTTATTGACTGATTAAACGCTTTTCATTACATCTGTATTGACTGATAAGGGTTTTTTTTCTACTCTGGTTTTCTGTAAGTTTTTTCTATCTGAAAAAATTATCCATTATGAAAATGAAATACTTAAAAAAGGTAAGAATGCAGCTTATTGGAACCAGAGTTCTTTTTCCACTTTTGATTATTTTTATAATTTTATTTGCTCAACCAACTGCCGGACAGGTGGTTGCTTCTTTTAGTCAAAAAGCAGATTACCTTCTGATCGATAATGAGGACTTCAGAACTACGTTTGTTTTGTATGCCAATAAAGCTGATTTTGAGTATTTTACCGATAAAGCCGGTACAATGCCGGAAGCATTCTCCTTTACTTCGCAAGAAACAGCAGGCAAAAATTACCTTATTTCAATTAAATATATTCATAAACCTGAGTTGCTTTATGTGAAAAAGATACTCCTGTTTTTAGGGGTTGATCAAATTGAAATAGAAGATAAGGTAGTTGCTTTGCAGGATTTCAATCCTGCCGCTGAATGAAATTTATTATCAGGAGAAAGAAATTTATGAAAGATTTATTAAAGCTACTGTTTGCACTATGTATTACGTTAAACCCATTAGCACAACTAGTTGCACAGATAAATGCAGGTGCCGATGTTAATGTTTGCATGGGTGAAACAGTCACACTTAATGCTGTTGCAACAGGTGGATTTGGAACCGATAGTTACTCTTTTGAGGTATATAATTATCAGCCGGAATCATACACCGGTGGTATTCCTGTAACCTTTCCCGGTAATCAGGATGATCAGATTGCCGGTCCCTTTCCTATTGGATTCCAGTTTTGCTTTTTCAATAATTATTACAGCGAATTTTACATTGGAACCAACGGCTGGGTTGGTTTTACCAACAATGCATCCTGGACCACCTATACGAGTCAGGCAATCCCAAGTACAAATGCTGCTGTTCCTAAAAACTGTATTATGGCACCCTGGCAGGACTGGTATCCGGGTTCCAGCACTTCTCCGGTCGTATTTTATAAAATAACAGGAACTGCACCTAACCGCAAATTGGTTGTCTATTGGGATCAATGCCCTATGTTTTCGTGCACAACCGAATATGGAACTTTTCAGATCGTACTGAATGAACAAAGCAGCATTGTTGAAAATCATCTGACCAATAAGCCAAATTGTACCTGGGCAGGTGGAACTGCCACACAGGGTGTGCACAACAGCGATGGTACGGTTGCATTTACGGCAACAGGGCGCAATTCAACGGCATGGACTGCCAGTAACGAGAGTACCCGTTTCGTGCCCAGCGGGATAAAATGGTATACGAATTATCCGAATGGAGCAATAGTTGGTTACGGGCCTGATCTGACAATAGCCCCAACCATCACAACAACATATACTGCTGTTGTCAATATGTGTGGAGGGCAGGTTTTTACTGATGATGTAACTGTTTTTGTGCTGCCTGCTGATGATGCGTCCTTCTCCTACGGGACTTCCACCTTTTGCCGGAGTGGATTTTCCGGTCCGCCTTCTGCATCCTTTCCCGGAGGTACATATTCGGCAATGCCTGCTGGTCTGAATATCGATCCTGCAACTGGTGATATCGACCTGGCATCAAGTACTGCCGGTACTTATACTGTTACCCATACCACGAATGGCAGTTGTCCTGATTCAGAGTCGATTGTTTTAACTGTGGTTAATTCACCTTCAGCGACCTTCAGTTATCCATCTCCTGTTTATTGCATGGCTGCTGCCAACCCATTGCCCGTGTTTCCTTCCGGATCTTCAGCAGGAACCTTTACTTCATCTCCTGCCGGATTGGTTTTTACCGATGCATTAACCGGAGAGATTAATCTTTCGGCTTCTGCTCCCGGCACATACACCATTACCAATACCATACCGCCCTGGGGTGCTTGTCCGCAGGTTTCCTATTCAACAAGCATCAGCCTGACTTTTGTTTCTGCTGATTTCAATTACCCGTTAAATGCTTATTGTACAACATCTGAAAATCCTGTTCCTGTTTTTTCGGCCGGGGCTACTGCCGGAAACTTCTCTGCAAGCCCGTCAGGATTGGTTTTTGTGAGTGCGTTGACTGGTGAAATTAACCTGGCCGCCTCGGCGCAAGGGCATTATGTGGTAACCAATACCATTGCTGCCTCCTCATCATGTCCTGAGGTCAGTCACGCGACCAATATTGAAATAGTCTCCATTTCAGCGGTATTCGGTTACCCTTTATCTTCCTATTGTTCGAACCTGCCCAATCCGCTGCCTCAGTTTCCTCCGGGTTCATCCTCCGGAACCTATACAGCAACGCCCTCTGGCCTTGTCTTTGTTAATCCCGGAACCGGTCAGATAAACTTATCGGCATCCGCTCCGGGAATTTATACTGTAACCAACACCATTCCTCCATGGGCAGCCTGTCCTGAGGTTTCCTATTCAACTACAGTTGAGATTCTTCCAGCCCCACCAATTGCTGCAATACCTCAGGGGCCGGAGATTTTGTGCCAGAACCCTCCTGATACTGAATATGTCACGTCGCCACTGGCAAACACTACCTCCTATAACTGGACTTTAACTCCTCAGGCAGCTGGTGTAATTTCCGGAACAGGAATCACTGCCATCGTTAACTGGAACAATCAATTTACCGGGCTGGCAAATATTGTAGTTCGTGGAAATAATTCTTGTGGGAATGGACTTGCCTCTCCGCCTTTGATTGTGGATATCAATGCAGGTCCTGGTCTGCCTGCCAGGCCAACTGGTCCTGTGCTTCACTGTCAGGGACCAGGCATAACCGATTATTCAACTTCTGGTTCGTCGGGTGCTGCTACTTATGAATGGCAGCTTATACCTTCTTCCGCCGGAGCACTCAGTATTAACGGTCCACATGCCAGTATTACCTGGTCGGCTTCATTTTCAGGGCTTGCTCAGCTTTCTGTGCGGGGAATCAATGCTTGTGGCACCTCATCCTGGT
>JAAXUD010000512.1 GCA_013336205.1 Lentimicrobium sp.
GGAACGTATTGTATTAATAACATCCTGGGTATTATTGCCCCCAATACCAATTACAAGTGGAACACGTTTATTCACAATATCAACCACAAACTCGGCCAGTGCATTTTTTTCTTCCCGTGTAAGAGTGGCAGTTTCTGCAGTTGTTCCTTGTACAACCAGGTAATTTACACCACCGGAAACCAGATGTTCGAGAAGCCGTTCAAGCGCGGTAAAGTCAATAGTACCTTGTTTGTGAAATGGAGTAACTATAGCAACTCCCGTTCCTTTAAATTTTGTGTTCATCTGATTAATTATTTATCTTACTTAAATAATGTATTACTTGTGTTGCAAATGAATCTATAGTTTCATCTGGTCCGGTCTGAATCATCAGGTCATAAAACAACTCATGATCCTCCTGAAACCTGCCAACTTTTAATCCGGCTTGTGATAAAGCAGCGCAGTAAAGCAAAGGTAAATGGTCCTCCAAACTGAGATCAATCAATATATCGTATTCAGTTTCAATAAATTCCTTAACAAAACCCTTCTGGGGTTGAAATCTCCAGCTTACATCTTTGCCAGTAATAATATCCTGGGAAATTTTGGGAATGAAATAATGAGGATTAAATTTCTGATTTGTATAAGCAACTACCCTGACTTTTAAATTCAACTCATTTATTTTAGCCAGGATTGAATCCATTAGTTTGTAAGTAGCTTCGTCATAAAGATAATACAATAAAGCAACAGTTCGGGCACTTTGCAGGTTTATTGGTTTAAGATTTCTCTTAGTCTCATTCATTTGCTTAAGCAGAAACGACTTAGCAAATTTTTCGCGTATATTTTGGATTGTTTTCAATGATATTCAAATGTTTACTGAAAAACGGGAAAGTGCAGGATATGTTTTGTAACTCGCTAAAATACTTAATTTATTCTCATCAACTAAAAATAATTGCAAAATAGACGGATTAGAACGAGTCTTCCTGAGATCGGAAAATCAACTTAAATTAAAGTAAGTTACTTAAAATTAGTGAAGCAGGACGTAATTTCGCCGATATACATCCGGTGATAATCTTTTTTCGGATAGTTTTTATTTATTGCTTCTACCTGAAAGTGTTCAGGAATAATATCTGAAAAGTATAACTTTCTGCATTCTATCATAAGTTTTGACTGCTCAAAAAATACAGATCCCTGGGGCGATTCAAAAGGGATTAATCCAGTAGCTTTCATTTTATCAGTTTGCCGGCCCGAAACCTTTCCGCATAAACTTAAGGCATCACGATTGCTTTCATCAAAAAAACTCATGGTGAAGAACTCATTTGATTCCATAAATTTATATGTATATCGCTGTGGTCTAACAAAACAGAATACAACCGGTTTATTCCACAAGATTCCTACACCACCCCAGCTGGCAGTCATAGTATTGAAAGCGTGCAGGCTGCCAGCAGAAAGCAGAAACCAATCATCATCAATTAGTGTAAAAGGATTCTGCTTGATATCCTGTGGTTCAATTTTACGTAAGTCCTGATATTTCATGTGTTTATAATTTCAGTTTTATTGATTTTCACTGGTTTAAAAAGTTGTTTAACGCCAAGAAAGTTAAAATTTCATGTTCATGCTCTATGGCAATAGTCTTGTGTGCTCAGCGTTGATGTCAGTTTCATCTTCGGGGTTTCCATATGTTGATATGGATATTTCAACCTCCAGAAATGATCGACCTTTATGCAACTTCTTTTATTTCAACATTCAC
The DNA here is from genome assembly GCA_013336205.1 of Lentimicrobium sp. GTDB lineage: Bacteria > Bacteroidota > Bacteroidia > Bacteroidales > Lentimicrobiaceae > Lentimicrobium. The sequence continues at coordinate 1,724 of JAAXUD010000512.1, forward strand.
CCCCAACTCCTTCAATCGTTGCAGGTATCTTTTAACCTGTTTCTCTTTTGTCATATTTCCTAAATAGTCTCCACCCAATTCTTTGTAAGTTACTTTGTCTTTTAGGATGAAGTAGGCGGCTATCAGGATCTTGTGTCCCACTGCAATTAATGCCTTTTTTTTACCTCTTCGTCCTACCAGACTGTCGTACTTACTCCTCAGATACGTGCCCTTGGTGCGTGTTGAGGCCCATGCGCACTGGACAATTATTGTTTTTAGCCAGTTGTCGCCTGGCGTGATTCTTGAACTTTTTTTTTACCTGCACTTTCGTTGTTCCCGGGACTTAAACCTGCCCATGAGGCAATGTGTTGCTCGTTCGGGAACTGTTCCATCTTGTTGCCTATCTCCGCCAAAATGGATGCTGCCGAATCTTTATCAACACCAGGAATTGTAGATAACAGTTGGGCGTCAAGCACCATCTCGTTTTCTTTTAAAAGTCTGTCTATCTCCTTATCCAGTAGCTCAATAATTGATTCTTTATCCCAGATGGACTTTTTCACCAGTTCCAACATAAACCGATGGTGGTCGGTCAGATTGCCTTTTAAGGCTGATGACAGTTCTTCTACCGTTGACTTCATCTTCCCATGGCGAAGTTTTACCAACTCTTCTACATCCTCTTGTCCACCTATCATGGCATCAATTATCCTAGTGGAAACGGCTCCTGACAAATCGCTTACAACGCTCGATAGCTTGATGTTGGCATCTTCTAAGAACTTGTGTATCCGGTTCTTCTCCGATGCGATCTGACCTACTAACTTACGTTTGTAGCGGGTCAGGTCTCTAAGTTCCCGAACTGACTTGCAGGGAATAAAACTTCCCTTCAAAAGACCAGCCAACAGCAGTTTGGCAATCCGCTTGCTGTCTTTCTTATCTGTTTTATCTCCGGGGATGTTCTTTAAATGACTTGCATTGACCAATAAAATCTCGAAATCTTCTTCCAGGATGTTGAATACTGGTTTCCAATAGACCCCCGTACTTTCCATGGCAACATGGGTAATTTCATTCGCTTTTAACCAATCCCGAAGTTCTTCAATGGATTCGGTAAAGCTACTATACGTGCGGGTTTCTTCTTTTATCCCTTTGCCCCGGATTGTGGCAACTAAAACCTTCTTGTGGACATCAATACCACAGCCACGATCAATTACTTGTTCAAATGTAACTTGTACTTGTTCCGTTTCCATAGCTTTTAATTTTTACGCAAAGTTCCGAAGTGGACGGAAATAATCATCCGCCTGTGAGTCAATTTTTTAGTGTCATGGATGTTTCATCTGTTTATTTTTTAATTTTTACGGGTCAGATGGAAGTCGCCATGGAAATAATCATTGCTCTGTGAGTCAATTTATTGTCATGGCTCGTTTCATGTGTATATAATTTTGTAACAACTTCGTAATCTGAATTTTATAATTTATTGTACGGACTTGTGAGTGTGCAGAATCTGCT
>JAAXUD010000081.1 GCA_013336205.1 Lentimicrobium sp.
CGAACCTTCAGCGGAAGTTACAAATGCTGAAATATCGGCTGGTTTAATGAAGGTAGCAGCAATTGTCAGGCCTTATGTCAGACAGGTGAAAATAGATACCTACAGCCTGCTTCCTTTTCAGGATGCTACCTTCGATCGCATTGTATGTCTTGAAACGCTGGAGCATGTTGAAAATACAGTGGCTTTTCTTAAGGAACTACACCGTGTTTCAAAACCAGAGGCGTTGCTGGTGCTTAGTTGTCCCCCTGCTACAAGCGAAATACCTTACCAGGTATTCACTTTTCTTTTTGGAGGTCATGGCGAGGGACCTCACCGTTTTCTGCCCTCCCGTGAAGTGAAACTGTTATTCAAAGAAACCGGTTGGAAATTGCGATTGCATAAGGGAACAGTTCTATTGCCGGTTGGGCCTGCATTCCTGCAGAATTCAGCTGAAAAATTTATTAACCGGTTTCAGGGCACTTTTATTGCTGAACTGGGTATACGACAATTTTATGTCTGCACGAAGTATTGATGATCTTAAGAAAATAATGAAATCTGACCTCTGCAACCGATGCGGAAGCTGTGTCGGATTGTCGGAAGGTAAAATTATTTTTACCGATCGTGAAGGAGAATTCAGACCGAAGGTGATTCAGGAACCTGAAGAACCTTTATCTGCAAAGATGTTAAATGCCTGCGCCGGAAAAAATTTTGATTTTAAGGAGTACAGGGCGCATTTTTATAAAGAAACTCCTTCTTTTCATAGCTATATAGGGCCTTACAACGGGATTTTTATTGCACATTCCATTGATGAGAAAATACGGCAGGCCGGCGCCAGTGGAGGTATGATCTCTGCCATCCTGATCTGGCTGCTGAACTCAGGAAGAATTGATGGCGCTGTTGTAACAGGAATGTCGAAGACCAAACCCTGGCTGGCAGAATCTTTTATAGCCACTACGCCGGAGCAGATTCTTGAAGCGGCTCAAAGCAAGTATATTATAACTTCTGTGAATGAAATACTGCCCGATATAGCTGAATTTAAAGGCAGGCTGGCTTATGTTGGACTTCCGGGGCAGATTCAGAGCATCCGCAAATTGCAAAAGGCCGGTGATCCGGTAGTTGATGCCATTAAGTATATATTTGGTCCGTTTTACGGAAATACATTACACTTTTCATCGGTAAGAAGCTTTCTCAGATCATACAAGATCAGGGATTTTAAAAACATCAGCAAATTGTATTTCCGTTACGGGGAATGGCCCGGGAATATGCGGGTGGAAATGACAGATGGCCGCGCGGTTGAATTACCTAAATTCCATGCGAATTACCTGATTCCATTTCACATTCTGAAAAACAGCCTGTTGTGTACCGACCTGAGCAACGAGTTCACCGATATTTCAGGTGGCGATGCCTGGGCGCCTGTTTATGAAGAAAGAGGCAAGGGTTTCTCTATGGTTATCTCGCGCAACGATACCGGAAAGGCGATTCTGCTTCAGATGGAAAAGGAAGGGTTGATCAATCTTACACCGATCAGCGAGGATGAAGCCATTACCATGCATTCACACGGCTATGACCTGAAAAAAAGAGGGACATTTATTCGCATCAGATTCAGGAAATGGGTAGGTAAAAGTGTTCCGGATTATGGATATACACTGAAGAATTTTCCTGTAAGCCGATATATGATGGAGTTGGTAATTGATGCACTCTTCATTATACTTGGGACCAGGCCGGCCCGTTGGATGGTGGAGCAGCTCTCACCTTCTTTTATCGGTGGTGTTTTTGAGCGTAGTCGTAAATTATGGAAAAAATCCACCCATCAGATTAAGCGTCAGGATTTGAAATAAGCGAAACGAGGGATGAAGAAATTACTAAGAAAGAGAATTTTCCTTCTGTTCAGATTCCTCGGAATAGGCTTGTTTGTCTATATTCTTTTCAGGGTTGATCTTTCACAGGTTGCCGATGCCCTGGCAAAAGCAGACATTTCATTTATTTTATTGGGTGTGTTTTTTCAGATCCTGGTTTTGCTTTCCAAGGGCGTACGTTGGCATTATATGAACAACGGAAAGCCGGAGTGGAAATTCTGGGTTCAAAGCCTGGGTCGTTTTTTTGAAAGCTATGCAATTGGAGTTGTTACTCCTGCGCGCATTGGAGAGGTTGTAAAAGCCGGTCACGAAAAAGGAAGCCAGAATGTTTTCAATGCCGGTATCAGGGTTATGGCCGAGCGGGGAATTGATATTGGTATTTTTGTTTCATTGGCAGGGCTTTCGGTGCTTTTTGGTGATTATTTTGAGCTTCACCCGGTGTACACATTATTAATTATTGGCGCCGGATTGTTGTTCATTGTAATTTCAATGCTATTACTGACTTCGGCTGTTTTCACCAGGGCACTGATAAGGCTGATACAAAATCTGCCCGGAAAATGGGATGAACTTAAAGCAGGCGAATCAAGATACACGGCAACAGAAAGAATCCTGATTGTTTTTCTGAGTTTTTTTTCAAATTTCAGCTATTTCGTTTCCTGTTACTTTTTAGGAAAAGCATCAGGCATTGATGCGGGGTTTTTATGGGTAACAGGAGCTGTAGCCATATCCGGTCTGTTGAACATGTTGCCGGTTACTATTATGGGACTCGGAACCAGGGAACTTGTTTTTTTATATGTTTTTAAAACATATGCCATTCAGGGAACCATACTCGCTTTCTCCTTTATGATAGTTATTGTGGCTCAGATTGGGGGTGGATTGCTGGCATTGCTTGCGGGTCAGTTATTGTTGCTTCAAGCTAAAAAGTATTTATATGATTGAAAAAGTGATTGTTACAGGAGCCAATGGCTACCTGGGGTCGTATGTTGTCCGGGAATTTCTAAGGCAGGGGTTTAGTGTGCTGGCCCTTAAGTTTCCGCATTATGCTTCTGTCATTGTTGATCATCCTGATGTTCAGTATATTGAAGCTGATATTTCGGCTCCAATTTTAGATAATGTTCCTCTTCAGGAAGCGATCGGGAAGTCGGAAATAAAGGCGGTTGTTAATATTGCGGCATTGCTGGGCAGCTCTGATTATGAGGCTAATTTCAGGGTAAATACAGAAGGAGTAAAGCATTTAATTGAACTGGCTGCTCAACTGGGAGTCAGACGTTTTGTTCAGATCAGCAGTGTTGTTGTAATGAAGTCAATCAAAGGTCCGTATGGTATAACCAAACAAAAGGGGCAGGAATTACTGATGGCTTCTGACCTTGATTATACTGTCTTTATTCCGGCTATGATTATGGGACCAGAGAGCCTGGGGCTGAACAGGGTACTAAAAAATGTGTTTCGTTTTCCGTTTTTTGTTCCGCTGATTGGTACAGGCAAAGAGACTCAGCATCCCATTTATGTAAAAGACTTTGCCCGGGCTATCGTTGCATCCGTCAAATCAGAGAAATCAGCCCGAAAAGTTTATCAGATAGCAGGGGATACTGTGCTTTCATTTCGTAACTTTATAAGGATGATTCTCCAGGTTTATGGCAAGCGGAGAATATTTGTTTTTGTGCCTGCTTTTATTGCTTCACTCATGGGGATGTTGTTCCAGAAAATCCAGAAAGTGCCGTTGTTTACCGCCGAACATGTAAAGGGTATTCTTCAGGATTCCCGGCTTGATACTACTGAGCTGGTGAATGATCTGGGCTTCAGGCCAACTCCGTTGAAGCAGGCCCTGGAGGAATCCCTTGGGATAATTCAGACTAACTGGAATTATTACCTTGGTCCGCGTGATGAAAAAGTAATCAGACCGGATTAAAAATAATTATCCGGTAATTGACAATAATACTTTTCAATGTTTATAATAAAATCAGCAAAGGGAGGCAGTTATGATGAGCTTTACAGCAAACGAAAACCGATACAGTTCAATGACATACAACCGGTGTGGCAAAAGTGGCCTTAAACTACCGGCCATTTCATTGGGGCTCTGGCATAATTTCGGCGGGGTTGATATCTTTCAGTTGAGCCGCGAAATGGTACTTCATGCATTTGACAGGGGAATCACACATTTTGACCTGGCAAATAATTACGGTCCGCCTCCGGGCAGTGCCGAAGAAACCTTCGGGCAGATATTAAAGGAGGACCTGCATCGTTACCGCGATGAAATTATAATTTCAACGAAGGCTGGCTACTATATGTGGCCTGGACCTTATGGTGAAATGGGTTCCAAAAAGTACCTGGTTGCCAGCCTCGATCAAAGCCTGAAGCGCATGGGTGTTGACTATGTGGATATTTTTTATTCTCATCGTCCGGATCCTGATACCCCACTGGAAGAAACCATGGGCGCCCTGGAGCAGATTGTAAGGCAAGGCAAGGCATTGTATGTCGGACTCTCCAATTATACTGCGGATCAAACCAGGCAAGCTGTTGAAATCCTGAAGAGTATGGGCGTCAGATGCTTGATTCACCAGCCCAGGTATTCAATGTTTGATCGCTGGGTGGAAGGTGGCCTGCTTGATGTGCTCAGAGATGAAAGTATGGGTTGTATTGCCTATTCGCCACTGGCCCAGGGATTGCTCACCGATAAATACCTTGATGGTATCCCGGCTGGCTCCAGGGCTGCAAAAGAACACGGCTTTCTGCAGGAGAGCCAGGTTACACCTGAAAAGGTTGAGAAAGCCCGTTTGTTGAATGAGATAGCTGCAAAGAGAGACCAGAAATTAGCCCTGATGGCCCTGGCCTGGATTCTGAAAGATAGCAGGGTTACCTCTGTCTTAGTTGGTGCCAGCAGCATAGAGCAACTGGACGAAAATCTGAACGCCCTCGACAATCTGCACTTTTCAGTTGAAGAACTGAGCCAGATTGAGAAAATTCTGGCCGGATAGCCAGGTGGTATTTTCAGATAATTATTTCGGGATAGCCGGTGAACCTGGTAACAGGTTTCTTATTTGTATATTTGACCCATACTAAGGTTAACAGGGTATGGATGAATCTGCCAGAAAAATCATGAGGTATTTCCGCATTATTTTAGCTTATCTCGCGCTGATACTGATTCCGGCTACCATTCTGATCACCTCGCTCCAAACAATTCATACACGCGATAAGGCCTGGTTTGATGCCGGTTATGATCCTGAGTATGCCTATCTCTTCAATTCATTAAATATTGCAAGATTCAGATTGGCTGGTCATATCGATCACCCGGGCACAACCATGCAGGTTGCCGGAGCCATAGTACTGCAAGGGGCATGGATGGCAGATCATAGAAGCGAAGATCTTTCTAAAGCGGTTATGACTGAGCCTGAGCATTACATCAGAATATTAAATACAGCCACCGCAGTTATGGGTTCACTGGCGATTTTTATAATCGCCTTGTTTCTTTACAGAAAAGTTCACAATATCTGGTTTGCCCTGATTTTGCAGCTAACACCTTTTGTTTCCGGCTTTGTGTTGTTTAATGGATTTACAAGAGTAACCCAGGAAATGATGCTGATGGTTGCCGCTACTGCCATGGCGGCTATCTCGGTTTACTGGTATTTACAGCAGGACAAAAGCAAGGTTAAAGGTTTTATTCTCTTGTTTGGCATTGTCAGCGGGTTTGGAATGGCATCAAAAATACTTTTTGCCCCGCTGATGATAATTCCATTGATCTTACTGGAAACAATCCCTGAAAAGAAGAAGTACATTTTAACCGCTTTGATTTCATTTGTTGTTTTTACCCTTCCGGTAATCCAAATGTATCCCAATATCGCCTACTGGATTTTTAGGTTGTTTATACATACAGGCCAGTACGGTTCTGGCGATATCGGGATTGTTGACACCTCAAACTACTTTAGTGAATTGATCAACCTGTTCAGAATCAGCCCGGTGCTTGCTGTGGCCTTTTTTGGAAGTGTGGTCATACTGCTGGTTTTTCAGTTATTCAGGTACTTAAAAAAGCTTACGCCCAATCCGGCGGCTGCCAGGGTTTTATTAGCAGTTGTGCTGGCACAGGCTGCGGGCTACTTATTGGTGGCCAAACAGCCCAAAGAAGCCTATCTTTTACCCTATGAATGCCTTACCAGTGTTAATGTGATTGTTCTTCTTCATCTGCTGATTTCGCTGTTTTCGGGGAAGAATTTCAGGGTGATTCTTACGGGTCTGATCACTGTTTTGCTGGGAGTTGCGATCATTCCCTATGGTTTGGCACGAAAACTTGATATTTACTCAGCCGATAAAAATGCTGCCTGGGAATATGCATGGCAGGCTGCAACCAGTAATCCGGGAAAACATGCCGTCATCTTCGCCCATCCGGGTTCTTCACCCATGGCCGGGCTTTATTTCGGGAATGTATATAGCCACCGAAGATATTACAAGGATTTGCAGGCACTTTATCCTGATTTTTACGTTTTTGACGGGGTGAGCAAAGAGATTTATCCCTGGGGAGGCAAGCCGGTAACTCCGGATGACCTGTTCAGGAAATACAACGGAAGAATTTACTATACCGGACCAAATACTGGAAAGCTGCCGGACTTTCCTGAGTTAAAAATTCCAGGATGGAAAATGCAGGCTGTCTGGCAGGATGAAAAACAGGTGTTGCTGGCGCCTGTGAAATTAAATAACAAGGACAATTCCGGCACACGGAAGCTGGTATTTTGTAATGCAGAAGTTTTTCCTGAGGAGGTAAAGCATGTCTATTCTCGCGGAATGGCCAGCATTGGAACGGTAAATGACGCAAAGGCCTATTCAGGGAAATACAGTATCATGATTCAGGGGCCAGGTTCCAGAGGTTTTGTCACTACACCTTTTATTGGGCAGCCGGGTCAAATGGTGGAAGTGTCAGTCCGGGCTTCCGGGAAAATAGATGAGTTGGAAATAGTTGCCAGTACCGGGAATTCAGCTGTCAGAATTTCAGGCGAAGCAGAAAAAGCTGATGCTGACAAACCAGAATGGAAATTGTTAACGCTTAATTTTGAAATTACACCACAGATAGCCGGAAAAGAATTGACAATTTTTGTTCGCAATAAAGGCAACGATCCTGCCTGGTTCGATGATTTCAGGATGGAAATATTTAATCCATATAAAATACAATACTGATAATGAGATTGTTGTCGGAGAATAAAGCCAGGGTACTTGAAGCAATGGAGGAAATTGCCGGAAAGCGTGACCGTTATATCCGCCGGAGTTTCTATTATTATCAGAATCTGGTACGGTATTTCAGGTTTAATATACCTGAAGGTTCCAGGGTGCTGGAAATCGGCTGCGGAACCGGATACCTGCTGAATACCCTGAAACCTTCCTACGGAATGGGCATTGATTTTTCACCATCGATGATAAAAATTGCCGGTGAAAAATATCCGCACCTGCATTTTCAGGTGATGGATGCCGAGCAACTGACACTCAATGAAACCTTTGATTATATTGTGATTTCAGATACACTGGGCTACCTTGAAGATATTCAGGCGGCTTTCAGTGAACTGAAGAAAGTGGTAAATCCGGGAACACGGGTGCTGATTACCTATCATAGCTTTTTGTGGGAACCTTTTCTCTGGCTGGCGCAGAAACTCAGTCTTAAAATGCCGCACCGGCGCCTGAACTGGCTTAATCGGGGCGATGTAATCAACCTGTTGCAACTCGAAGGTTTTGATGTGGTTAAATCGGGCAAGCGTTTTTTATTTCCGGTTTATATCCCGCTGATTTCGTGGTTTCTGAATAAATACATCGCCCACCTGCCCTTGTTCAATAGTTTATGCCTTACCGGTTTTATTGTGGCCAGGCTGCCCGAAATCCGTGAGCACGACAACAAGGATTTCAGCGTAAGTGTTATCATTCCGGCAAGGAATGAAAAAGGAAACATTGAAGATGCGGTACTTCGCACTCCTGAAATGGGAAATCATACTGAAATTATTTTTGTTGAAGGCAATTCAACCGACGATACACTCGATGAAATTAAGCGTGTTTGTGAGGCTTACAAAGGCAGGCGCGATGTAAAATGGCTGGTTCAGGAAGGCAAAGGGAAAGGCGATGCCGTGAGAAAGGGGTACGATCAGGCGACCGGTGATATTCTGATGATTCTTGATGCTGACCTTACCGTTCCGCCCGAAGACCTGCCCAAGTTCTACGATGCAATTGCCACCGGAAAAGGTGAGTATATTAACGGTACGCGCCTTGTTTATCCCATGGAAGATGAAGCCATGCGAACCCTGAATATGATGGGTAATAAGTTCTTTTCCGTGATGTTTTCCTGGTTATTGGGCCAAAGAATCAAAGACACCCTTTGTGGTACCAAGGTGCTGACAGCCAACAATTACCGGAAACTGGCGGCAAACCGCGCCTATTTTGGCGACTTTGACCCTTTCGGTGATTTCGATCTGATTTTTGGAACGGCTAAACTTAACCTTAAACTGATTGAGGTCCCCATCAGGTATCGGGCACGCAAATACGGGGATACCAATATTTCACGTTTCAAACATGGCTGGCTGCTGATAAAAATGGTCGTTTATGCTATGAACAGAATTAAATTCCTGAATTAGTTATAAATCAGGATTTTGTTCTTATCAATCCTTCGGTTCAAAGACATCGGCTTTTAGGTTGTCGATAAGAATGGGTGTCTTACCCCGGTGCCAAACATGACATTTGATTCTGTCTCTGGTGCTGCGCAGGTTTTGGGTAAGGTAATCAAATTCAATTCGGCCCCATTGTCCTGGTTTGTAAATTGTGGTGTCAATCGGGAATGAATGGTAGTAGTAAGCACCGCCTCTGCGGTCCATCATCACGGCAAGTATGGGGAGTTCTTCATTATAACCGGCGGGTAACAAAATGTCAACACTTGCC
>JAAXUD010000513.1 GCA_013336205.1 Lentimicrobium sp.
TTCGAAAAGCAGATAAGGGCGGGCATGGCCAGGGCGCTGATTGATCAGTCTATTTACGGCGGATCGCTGGGAAGGCAGATAACCAATGCCACGCTGATGAATATGCCATCATGGTTTATCGACGGATTGGTTTCCTACATTGCTGACGACTGGAATACTGAAATTGACAACATCGTCCGCGATGGAATCGTCTCGGGCCGGTATCGTAAGTTTAACCATTTTACCGGCGAAGATGCCATTTATGCAGGGCATGCCATATGGAAGTATATAGCCGACAAATACGGGAAGCAGGCGATTCCCAACATTCTTTACCTGGCGCGCATAAGCCGGAATGTTGAAACCGGCTTCCTTTATGTGCTCAATATTTCGTTCAAGAACCTTGTTAAAGAATGGTATACTACCTACCGGGAGCAATACGGTAATTCTGATTCAGGCCGGAGTTTACCCCTGGTTGCTGCTACCCAGAAGAAAGTAAAAAAAGAGGTTATTTATGACAGGGTCAGACTGAATTCCGATGGCCGGTACATGTCGTGGATCAGCAATCAGGCCGGGCAGGCCAAGGTCTGGCTTTACGACATTCAATCAAAGAAGGCGAAGAAACTATACAAACAAGGGCAACGGCTTGATGAAAAGAATGACCTTTCCTATCCAATAACTGCCTTTCACCCGGGTGGAAAGATCCTGGCACTGATTACAGAGCGTAAGGGTGAAATCAGATTTTACCAGTTTAACCTTGAAACCGGAAAGAAAACCTGGCAGTTTATATATGGGTATCAGAAAATCATAGATTTCTCCTATTCACCTGATGGTCGCGACCTGGTGATGTCGGCCATCAGAAAAGGTCAGTCGGATATTTACACTTTCAACGTGGCTTCATCAGGATCCGAACAAATAACGCAGGATGTTTACAATGATCTGAATCCGGCCTATATAAACAAAGGCTCACAAATAGTTTTCAGTTCAAACAGACCTTACGATACACTTGCTGAAAATCCCAAGCTGGCTAAAACCGGCCTTCCTGACAATCACGATCTTTTTGTTTATGATCTGAAGAATAAAAGTAAAACCCTGCGAAGAATCACCAAAACAGCCTTTGCAAGCGAAATGCAACCAACAGAATACAAACCCGGAATCATTACCTTTCTGAGTGATGAAAACGGCATTATGAACAGGTATCTGGCGGCCTTCGACAGTGTGATTACGCATGTGGATACAACGGCCCATTACAGGTTTTTTACCAGGAACTATCCTATGACCGATTATACCCGGAGTATAGTATCGCACGATGCGTCCTGGAAATCGGGAAAGGTGGCTGAAATTGTACATGCCGGTCAGAAAAGATCTGTATACCTTTACGAACAGCCCTCAACAAGTGCAGCGCTAGCTTCGCCGCCTTCGCCAACCCGTTACATGGAGCAAGTGCTTCTCAAGTCTGGTATTGCTGAATCCAACGCACAAAAGGAGGCAGTACCGGAGGAGGTGATTGTGAAAAAACGCTTTGTAAATGTGTATGTCGGCGAGCCGGAGTATGTTATCGGCGACAGCACTCTTAACCTGCAGAATTACACCATACCCGATGTTGGAGATCCGCAGTCGGCGCAAAAATTGCGGGAGAATGCAAGCGGATATAAAGATGGTTTTATTATTCCCAAACAGCGCAACTACAACGTAGAATATTCGATTAATGAATTGGTAAGCCAGCTTGACTTTACATTCCTGAGTACTTCCTATCAGCCTTTTTCAGGAGGTTTTGGTCCCATTTTTCTGACACCCGGCCTGAATGCCTTCTTCAAAATAGGCATGTCTGACCTGCTTGAGGATTATCGCATTGTGGCAGGTGTCCGGCTCGATTTTAATCTTGTTAATAACGAGTATGTGATCAGTATTGCGAATTTAAAGCATCGCCTCGACCGGGAAATCTTTTTCCACCGGCAATCAATAGAGCAAATGAGCTTATACTCTATTGTACGTTATAAGATTCATGAATTGAATTACATTCTGAAATATCCGTTTAATCCGTTGTTGGGAATAAAAGGGACAGTGGCATTGCGGAAGGACAGGGCTGTTTATATGTCGACTGACCAATACAACCTCAGGCAACCCGACGAGAACCGCTACTGGACTTCCCTGAAACTGGATCTGACTTATGATGCAACCCGGCAACTGGGGCTTAATTTGTACGATGGCTTGCGGTTTAAACTATTCGGTGAGTATTATTATCAGCTTGACTCGGAAATAAAAAATACCAATATGGTGGTGCTTGGGTTTGACATCAGGCATTACTTACCTATCCATCGCAATTTTATCTGGGCCAACCGTTTTGCCACCAGTACTTCTTTCGGCAAAAGCCGGCTTATTTATTATATGGGTGGAGTTGATACCTGGCTTGATCCAAAATTTACCCGTGAAGCCCCCATTGATTATTCACAGAATTATGCCTATCAGACCCTGGCTACCAACATGAGGGGTTTCTATCAGAATGTGCGGAACGGAAATAGTTTTGCAGTGCTGAATTCAGAATTGAGGTTCCCGGTGTTCCGCTATCTGGCTAACCGACCGCTTCGGTCAGATTTCCTGAATAATTTCCAGGTAGTTGCTTTTGGCGATCTGGGTACGGCATGGACTGGTCTGTCTCCCTATTCTGATGACAATGCCTTGTTTACAAGAGTCATCAATAAGGGAGGACTTATGATCACCGTTCATGAACAACGACAGCCTCTGGTAGGCGGGTTGGGCTTCGGAGCCAGGGCCCGTATCCTGGGTTATTTTCTCAGGGCCGATTACGCCTGGGGCATAGAAGATATGGTTGTGAATAAACCTGTTTTTTACATCTCCCTTAGCCTCGATTTCTAGCGTCAGACGGATGTCAGGTAAAAAGTCCAAAGTCTAAAGTCCAAAGTCTAAAGTAAAAAGTAAAAACCTGGTGTCTGCCAGATCAATACTCCGTTAATAATTATTAAACGATTGATCTCCAGGAAATTAGATTAATGCACGTTGAATTCGCACGTCGCTCATAATCATCCCGATAGCTATCGGGATTGCGTCATTGCGTCTTTGCCTGCCTGTATGCTTGTGCATTCAGGCTGACAGGCGTGAGATAAAAGATTAACGGACTATTGCCAGATTAAACCAACATTAAAATGAAGTAAGCCCTGCGTGAGTGCCGCAGGCAGGCGGTCAGACGGGTAGCAACCC
>JAAXUD010000514.1 GCA_013336205.1 Lentimicrobium sp.
TGAGTACGCCCGGAAAATTCATCATCTCCGACAAATACTTTATTTCAGGCCAGGAGAGAATTTCATCCACATCCTGCGGACCGATTTCTGCACCGGAGGTTTCAAAAGGAGTTGCAGGTACGCATGATGGAGCGCCAAAGTTGAAGTGAAAAGGAACTTTATTCCCGTTTTGTATCATGAATCTGATTCCTTCTTTGCCAAGCACATTGGCAATTTCATGTGGGTCAGAAACTGTAGCAGTCGTTCCATGTACTACTGAAAGCCTTGCAAACTCGGATGGAAGCAACATTGAACTTTCAATATGCACATGTGCATCGATTAAACCCGGCAAAATCAAAGGCCCGTCTGACTTCTCCAAATGAATAACTGCGATCACTTTCCCAGCTGAAATATCAAGCCTGCCCGGAAAAATACGTCCACTGACCACATCGGCAACCTGCCCTGAAATTGAATATGTCGCTGGGTTTGTATCCATTGTAAAATCTGTTGTGTTAAAAATATGCATTCCTGACTCTTATAAAAAAATCAGGCAAAAGAGATGAATATTAAAAATCAATTTGTAAAGATATAAATTTGAGCCAACTTTTGTTATTCCGTTTCATGAAGGCTCTTGTAGACTGGAATTATCTCCACATTCATATTGTGAAGTTCTTCCTTTGCTTTCTCAAAATCATCGGTAAAGCCAAGCAGAAAACCACCACCCCCTGAACCACAAAGCTTCAGATAAAAAGAATGCGATTCCAGCCCATATCGCCAGATTTTCTTAAAGGTTTCAGGTATCATTGGCGCCAGGTTATCATAAAGAAAACCCGAGAGCTCGCGAAGGTTTGAGAAAAATTTCGCAGTTTCTCCCTTAATCAGACTCTTTATGCAGGCATCGTTCAGGGGTATCATTTCATTTCGGACACGGGTCATAAAATCGTCGACCTTACATTTATCGAGAAAGAGATTAACCAGTGGACTTGTTTTGCCCGGATTTCCTGTATTTATCAGAAAAATAGCGCCCTTCTGATCGTGTTTGTTGCGGGGAATTCCAACCATACAGATGTCTTTCCGGTTGTGAATCAGTAACGGATGCTTTACATAACAGTTTAAAGGATCCATGCCTGAACTTGTACCATGAAAATACGTTTCCAGTTGGGAAAATATCTCTTTCAGTTTCAGGATTTCAACTTTGGGGATCCGTTTTGTGCCAGAGATATGTCCCGGTACATATTTTTCATACAGGGCAGCCACCAGTGCTCCGGAACTTCCAATGCCATAACCCTGAGGAATCGTGGATTCAAAATATAATGTATGATTGATATCGGCCTCAAAGGCATCAATATCAAAATCGCATAAAAGACTTCCCTCGTCCTTTAACTTTCTGATGTAAGCTGAATACTCCCGAAGCAGCTTATTTGAGCTGATGGCAAAATCATAATCGGTGTATTTATCGTCATTTATAAAGCTTAATTCACCCCTGAAATGGGTGTATGGAATGGTAAGCCCCATTGAATCACACAAAATACTATATTCACCAAAAAGAAGGATTTTTGCATAAAAGATCCCTGATTTGTTTCTCATAATTCCAGATTATTTACAATTTAATTTTAGCGGACCACTTCCCATTTTATCTTCAATAGCGGCTCCATTATAACAATACTGTTTTAACTCTTCTATCAATGGTTTAACTTTTTCAACCTCGTTGGCAGGATAAAGTAAATGAATATTAGGTCCGGCATCAAGGGTAAAACAAACTGCAGCACCGGTTTGTTTTCTGAATCCGGCTACTTTATCAATGATTTCCAAAGAGTTGGGATGCATAAGCAGATATCCGGGTCTGGACGTCATCATCATGGCATGCAGGCTTAACGCCTCATTCTCGGTAATGAGTGAAAAATTATCCCAATCACCCTGTTTCAAAGCGACCAATATAGCCGTCAGATTTGTGTTTGCCTGATTAAAACGTGCCTCTGCATAAGCATGACCCTTCATTAAATTATGGCCCACACTGCTTGATACTTTTTTTTGTCCGGGATCAACAATCAAAATTGTATCATGAATCTCAGTAAAAAGAGGATGAAGTTCAAATGGAAGAGGAACAGCATACTCATCGTTTGAACCATCAACAGAGGGATGCTTTCCCCAGATAGAAATTCCTCCATAAACTGACCGGCAGGCGCTTCCTGAACCAATCCGGGATATATATGATACCTTCCGTAGAAATGCATCCTGATTAATAGCCTCTTCTTTAAAACTATTTTCAATGGAACACAGGCACAACGCAAGGGCGCTCATTGCAGAGGCTGAAGATGCGATTCCGGCGGAATGGGGAAAATTGTTCCCACTTTCAATTTCCAGGTTTACATCTGTAAGAAAAGTAAGTTGCGGTATCACAGACTTCAGAAAAGATTCAATTCGCGCGCCAAAAGCTTCATTTAGTTCACCCTCGAATCTGAATATCACCCCGGGTCCTTTGCCCGCTTCAGCTTTAGATGCTTTCATCCGGGTAATGGTATAGGCTTCGCTCAGCGTTATACTGAGCGAGGCATTGGCCGGAATCTGATTCCCCTTTTTACCCCAGTATTTTACCAGGGCAATGTTAGAAGGGCTTTTCCAGCATGACATTATGCCATTAGTCAACGCATCTTTCTGTGTCACCATTTTTTCTGGTTTTAAAAAGAGTCGGTTTTATATTTATCTTTTTTCAGAATAACCTCGTTGTAAGGTAATATTGTGACAAATGATTTTCGTCTGAAGTAGTCCTCCAGATAATCATCACCGGAAGTTGTCACAGCAAGCACAAAATCTCCTCCCCAGGCACCCAGTGATTTGACAATTCCTTTAAAATCCTGGAATAGCCTGTCTTTTACCGGTTTTTTATCCAGTACCTTGCCCATAATTACTTCATGTTCCTTCAAAAGATCAATGAAGATTTCCTGACTTTGTTCTTTAACAATCTGACGGGAGATTTCAGTTATCCGCCGGATTTGATCCTGAAAATTTAATTCTGAACGACGTTGGAACTTTTCAACTTCAATATCTGAGTGTTGCTTTGCACCAAGATAAACCAGCGACATCCCTTCTAAAAAAGGAGGATTAAATTCAACCGGAAATATCTGAGATTCTCCATGCAGCCGCTTGTATAATATAGGACCAGTTGCTTCTGCACAGGCAACATCATATCCTGAGCCTCCC
>JAAXUD010000515.1 GCA_013336205.1 Lentimicrobium sp.
ATTTTAAATCAGAACAATCCGAAAATTGTGACAGAATATAATCCTCCAATTGAATCACGAGAAAATGACGAATTGATCATTATTTCTTTCTGTTCGACAGACGAATGGCAACAAGACGCGATTGATCAAGCTGTAAGAGAATTAGAAAAGCGTGGAATTACCAAGGATCTTCGAAAAAAGAGGATGTTCGAACTTGAAAGTCTTTACGAAGCGGAACTTAAACAAGAACTCGAAATTAGGAGAACCGAAGATTTTACAATTATCGAGAAATTTTTTCTTGTTCTATGGTGGCCTAGAGAAATATTCTCAGGTTGGAGCCTTCGTAAAGAAGGATATATATTGAAAGCGAAAAGAAGACTTCAATTAATTGGATTAGGTATCGTTTTGACTGTTATGCTTTTTGCCTGGGCAGATTATCAATGGGACATTAACAATCAGAAGCTAATTGAGGAAATAGAGAAAACTGATATTTCTGAATGGGAGAAGAATCATGTCGCAGACACTACTACGGACGAACAACATATAAAAGATACGATTGAAAAGAAAAACGCCCTATAACAAATAAGACTTAAACGCAGTCGCCCCCTAAAGTAAAATCGCAGCCGTAACCATTGTTGCGACTGCGATTTAAGTTGGTGTTGAACGACACCGACCTGCGGGAATCTTCCTGCATGGGGATTCAAAGTTTGATGCCCGTTCCCCGATCGGTATTCGGGGTCAATCTCCATGGTCAGGTTATGGTGTCAGTATGTATTTCGGGTCATTTGGCTGGTTATTATATGGTTGAAAGGTTTAATCACCGGCAATTAGTTTAGGTTTGGGCAAAAGAGTGGCCATTCCTTTTTGAGGAATTAGAACTGGGTTACAGAGAGTTGATTCCATGCCTGTAACATATGATCTGGCGGCGGCCGTGGATCAACAATACCGATAACCTTCATTCTACCCGAGCCGCAGCATGGACATTTTTCCGGGTCAAATCCCAGTCTTTCGCGGCACACCTGCTGCCAGGTGGGTTTTGAGAGCATAATCCTTTGTCCGTTTGCATCTTTCGGTTTGGGTATATATTCAGCTTTACGGCGCGAAGAAAGGACCCCGTAGTGGCGGATTTTTACAAACCGTGGCGGTAGGATATGCATACAAAAACGCCGGAGAAATTCCAGGTGGCTGAGTGTCATCTCCCTTTGTACGTTACCGTGGTTATAGTCTTTGTAACGAAATGTGACTTCAGTCTCTGTTACATTTACCAAACGTTGGTTACTAATGGCAATGCGGTGTGAGTACCGCCCAAGGTATTCGATCACCTGGCGTGGATCGCCCAGTGGTTCTTTGGCATACACCACCCAATTTCGGAGCATCAGTTGCTCAAACAGGCCTGCAGGTTTTTCGATGCCTTCAGCGGCCAGGGCAGCTTTAAGCCCCTCGCGGTATTTGGCTCTGAACACGGGGCTAAGTGCCTTTACAGGGAACAGGAAATCACCATCGCCCCTGGCATTCACCCATTTGCCTTTGATGTTAAACCCACCGGCAGGTACAATGATGTGAAGGTGGGGATGCAAGGACAGGGTTTGACCCCAGGTGTGCAGCACTGCCACAAACCCCAACTCTGCACCCAGATGCTTTGGATCAGCTGCAAAGGTGAACAAGGTATCGCGCACCGTATGGAAGAGCAGGTTGTACATCATCACCGGGTACTTCAGGCACAGCGGGTTCAGTACATCGGGCAGGGTAAACACCATGTGCAGGTAACCCACCGGCAACAGGTCGGCTTCACGGGCCATAATCCACCGCTCCTTGCCCACCTGCTGGCATTTTGGGCAATGCCGGTTGCGGCAACTGTGGTACGCGATGCGGATGTGCCCGCAGTCGGTGCATTGGTAAATGTGGCTTCCAAGGACTTCGGTACGGCATTGTTCCAGAGCAGTCAGCACGCCTTTGTGGTAACCCAAAGGTTGGTACTGCCTGATAAACTCCTCGCCCGAACACCTGATCACATCGGCCACTTCAAAGGCCGGGGCGTTCATTTCCCGTATAAGCTGTCGAGCGGACTTTTAACCGTTTTTGGCGATACCTGTGCTATATGCAGATAAACAAGTGTGGTATCGATACGGGCATGCCCCAGTTGTTCTTTGATGCTGAAAAGGTCAACGCCGTTTTCGAGCAGGTGGGTGGCAAATGAGTGGCGCAAGGTGTGGCAGGTGGCCTGTTTTTGTATGCCTGCCCTATCAACAGCCTCGTTAATGATCCACTGAATGCTGCGCTCACCCATAGGTTTTCCGGGTGTATGACCATTGAAAAGAAAAACCTGTGGCCGCTCTTTCCGGAAATAATCCCGAAGTCCCTTGAGCAGCAACTCCGACAGGACCACATAGCGGTCTTTGCGTCCTTTACCCATTTTGACATGGATTTGCATACGATCGGAATCGATGTCGGTAATTTTTAGCGTACGGGCTTCGTTCATCCGCAATCCGGAGCTGTAAAGCAGGCCTATCATTACCCGGTGCTTGAGGTTTTCGGTACAGGATAGCAGCTTTTTAACCTCTTGTTTCGACAAAACCACAGGCAGGGTGTGGGGATCTTTAATGGGTGGCATCTGCAAAGCCTTGGCGTTCTGGCCGAACATCCGGTAAAGACTTTTCAGGCCATACACGGTATGCCTGAAATAGCTCTTGCTGGGGGATGAGTTTTTGAGCAAAGTGTAAAGATAATCGTTGATCTGCTCAATCCCCAGATGAAGTGGGTCAGCCCCAAAATGATTCGCTATCTTTGCTATGCTGCGGCCATAGTTTTGCAGAGCACTTTTACTGCCCTGCTCCAGCGTGGTTTGCTGCTCAAACTTCCGGTAAGTATCGCCGAAACCGGGTACAGTCCTGATTGCTTTTGCTACAATGGTTTCACCCTTGGTGCGGAAGGATCCGTTTTTTGTTTGTTGTTTCATGATAAATAGATTTAGGTGAGAGAATTTCTATTTAACAACGAAACAGTATGTTTGTATCTGAGCGGTGATGCTACCGGAGGTTTAGTTCAACACGCGGTATAAAAAATTGCCGGTTCATTGGTTATTCAAGGGTTGTAGCCCGCTTCAGCTTTTGTGTAACTGGATAGGAAATCGCCCGCAATCGGCAACTTTTCATACCGCCACCGTTAGCGGGCATTAAAAAAAATCATTATGCGACAATTTGT
>JAAXUD010000082.1 GCA_013336205.1 Lentimicrobium sp.
ATCGCCGTCTTTGTCGTAAGGTGAAGAATAGCTCACTCCGGTTTCAAAGGCGCGGCTTATTTCCCAATTATAGATTTCAAACCATTTTTCATAGACCGAAAAAAACCACTGGT
Source organism: Lentimicrobium sp. (assembly GCA_013336205.1). GTDB lineage: Bacteria > Bacteroidota > Bacteroidia > Bacteroidales > Lentimicrobiaceae > Lentimicrobium. The sequence goes on from JAAXUD010000082.1 coordinate 114, forward strand.
GCTTCGTAAATGCATCCAGGGAAGCATCATACATACCTGCCAGTAATTCAGCCGCCAGCGGTTTCCCATCCGGCCCTGTAACTTTCAGTTTCCATTTCTCAGTTCCGCCTGGCAGCAGCGGGCTGCGGAAGGTCTCAAAGGCAATATTCAGCAAATGCTTTGTATCGGGTATATTAACTGAAGTAATAAAATTATAGCTACGGTTGTCTGAAACCATATTCAGGCTGATATTCACCTCTCCGGTAAAATCTATGGGAACAGGAAATTCGAGCATTTTTTGTTCCTGTGAAAGAGCAATCCACTCGCTGAATACGGTTTTACCTCTTAGTTGCACTTCGTAGTGAATGCGGGCATTTTTCGATGCAGTTCCTGCAAGTAAGCGGATTTTTTCGCCGGATTTCACTTCCTGTGTCAGCAAATTTGCCCAGAAAGCCTGTTTTACCGGGATTCTTTTTGCGTTAGCCGAAAAAACTGTTATTTCTTTATCTGTACTGACTTTTTGCCCAAAGGCATCGGTGGCGTTCAAAGAAACCAGGTAAAGGCCTGCCTCCCATTTAGATATTCCGGGCATGCTGATAAGACTATCAGAAGCTGTATTGAAAGTATTTTTATAAACCGATTTATCTTTTCGGGCAGCTTTTTCGTCTTCAATCAGATAGATATCTGAGGGTAGTTGTTTGATGAATTCTTCACGGGAATAGAGTGCTAAATCGGGAGCATTCCAGTGCCGTGGGCGGGTGAGACGATCTTCGTCCAAAAGCCGGAATACTTCTATTGTTACATTGGCCGGTGTAGGTTTTCCATTCAGATTAAGTGCAGTAAGCCTGAAGTTTTTAGTTTCATCGCGGTTGAGCAAAGCCGGGATATCCAGTCCGATCACCAACGCTTTCTCACTCACCTGAACCGAAGTAAGGCTTGAGCGGGTTTCTCCATTGATGTCTGTTACATCGGCATAAACCGTGTAATTGTAAACAGGATCAAGATCTCCAAAATCACCGGGGTCGGGCGATGCGGTGAAGTTTACCGTAAATGATCCGTCAGCAATCGTTGTCAGGGTGCCATTGGCTATTTCGCTTTCGGGTAACATGCCAGGCCAGCTGCGCATGCCATAGCGGAAAAACGGAAAATTTGCCGACCGGACTACCCGATAACTCACGTTGGCTTCGCTGATGGGTATACCTGAATAGCTTTCAGCTTTTCCTGAAAGGGCAACTTTTTCATTCAAACGATAACTTCCGGTAAGCGGTTGAAATTTAACCTCAAACTTTGGCCGTTTGTATTCTTCAACATTAATAAATGCGCTTCCACTGTTATTCGAGATGCGGAATTGCCCGTTAAGACCGGAGGCCGGCAATACAAACGAACCGCTGAATGAGCCGAAACTATTGGATATTACTTCAACGGTGTTTACTTTCTGGCCGTTTACATCGAAAAGAGTTATCGTTGATCGGTTATCAGCAACAATCCGGTTGTTTTCCTCCTCTGTTCCAACCACGATTCCTTTAAAATAAACAGCTTGTCCGGGCCGGTAAATCGCCCTGTCGGTAAAGAAAAAGGTGCGGATTTTTTCCGCCTTTACTGGTTCATTGTTGCGGTAACGGGAAAAATAATTTTCAGCAACCAGGCGGTCATTTTTGTAAGAGAAATCAAACGACAGCGTCGAAAAATCGCGTCCGGAATAGCTTTTAATGGTGAAAGAACCATCTTTGCCGGTAGTGTATTGCTCATTGTCTTTCCGGATATAGTTTCGGCTCCGGTAATCATATTCCCGGGTGAAACTTTTAATATTCACTCCCTGAAGAGGTAAGCCTGAACTACGATCGAGCAGGTAGAAGAGCCCGGAGCCATCTTCATTACGTTTACTTGTATAGCTGATATTGCTCGACCAGAAATCTTTGACAGTAACCGGCGATTCGCTGCGGTTGAATGCGGCACTGCCTGAAATCATCAGCGCATAATAACCGGTTTCTAATGCAGGAATGATAACTTCAATGCTGTGTTGATTAAAATCGTTTGTTTCGGGTAAGGTAATGTTCCATTCCTTCGCTGGTTTCATTGCCAGGTATTTGTCAAGACCGCGTTCGCCATAAATCTCCTGTTTCAGGCTGGCATCTTTGTCATATTCTGGCTCTAAAAGCCTGAGAAATATAGTTTTCTGATTACGGAAGTTAACCAGAATGGGAAATGCTTTACCGGGAACCACTTCTAGATCTGTCTGGAAACTGAGTGAAGGTTCTTCGATAGACCTGAGTAAAACCAGGCAATTTTTAGCACCGTCGGTGTCCGGATATTTTTCAAAGGCTTTCAGGCACCAGTTACGGGCAGTTACGAAATTATTATTAGGTTTTGGCTTTTCGTTGTAAGGCCTTTTAAAATCTGCCTGAACTGTTCCTGAATACCAGTACGAAGCAATTTTTTCAATAATGTCAGTAGATACCGGATTGTTGGTGTATTTTTCTTCAAGTGTTGTCAGCGTATTCAGGTACAGACTGTCTTTCGTCTGGTAATTCAGGTGGTTTCTTACAAATTCAAGTCGTTTCAGGCTGGCATCTACCAGGGGTATTGGATCTTTATCGGTAAGGTGAAATTTTTCAATCGCCTGTAAAAGAAGAATCGCATTATAATGAAAGGAGCGTTTATCATTAGTAGAAATGTCCAGGCCGGTAAACTGCTCTGGAGTTGAAAGCAGGGCCGGATCATTCATAATAAAGGCGTTGATTGGTCTGGTAACAGCGGCTTCCTCGTTACTGAAAAAATCGATGGCCCGGTGCGCCAGAAAATCAAAGAGGGTTGGCCTGAATTTTTTCGAGTTTCCGGCAGTCTCCAGGATAGGATCGTAAATTTTAAGCGAAACGGATTGCAGCAGCAGCGGTTCTTCTACTGAGGTCAGGTAATGTTCAGCGGTCTTATCCACAAACATTTTAGCATCCCAGCTGGCAATGTTTTCGGAATTATTATTAATTACGACTGTTTGATCAAGTATACGGTAGCGGTTTTGCTGATAATACTGCCAGTAAAGGTCGGCCAGGATTGAATGTAAAACCTGTCGGGCGGGTGAAGGCGTGGAGCTCAGGTTTTTTTCCGTTTCTCCGATATAGTTTTCGATATAATTTTCTTCAAATTCACTTCTGAGCAGGAGCTGATATAGCGCGGCTTTCAGGAATTCCGGCATGTCGTTGTCTGTTTTTGCCTTGTTGAAGATTCCGTTTACCAGTTCAAGTGCTGACTGGGGCAAACCCTGGGCTGCAAGTGAATCTACCTGTTTCCAGAGGTCTTTGTTGTCGGGGAAATCAGCCATAACTTCTTTTGATTGGTTAAAGAGTGGCAGTGGTTTTTGCATCAGGCTAAAAGTAGCTCCCAGCGCTAAAAATCCCAGAAGGCTGAAAACCAGCAAAATTCGGTTTTTCATATTTTATGATGTTTGATTCAGGAAATTATGATTTATTATTGTCCAGGATCAGCCTGGCACACTTATACAGATGCAAGTTAAGTGTAATTTCCATAAGCCCCTGCCTATTTTTTTGAGGCCCCGGAAGCATGTCCATTCCCATTCCCATTAAGAACTTTTGAGGAAAGCGGATTTTTCAGACCTTCAAAACTGATCAGTTCCATTTTTACGGAACCGACAATAACCGCGGATTTGAGCAGTACAGGCAGCCGGTTCAGATCATCGGTTACCCAGAGTTCCATTGGGTAAGGTTCGCTAAAGACTTCTCCTTTAATAACCATTGGCTTAAATTTCAGGCAGTTTAATTTCCCAATTGCTGTTTGTATCTGTTCGCGACCCAGAAAAACAATTTTAGAAACATACAATGAATCATCTAGAAAGAAGGAAAGAGGGAAGGATTCACCTTGTTGAACACCCGACATATCCAATGTGCGGGCGAAGTAAAAAACAGATAGAATGTCCTGGGTATTTTCGGGGATTTTTGTGACAGCATTCCTGCTTATCGCAAGGCCATGGTTTTGACGGAATGTAACTTCATCGTCTTTTTTATAACCGCCTTCGCGGGTGCGGCGGGTAAAATACCAGGGGATCAGGGCCTGTTCATCTATATAAGTTTCGAATTTATCGTCTACTTTGAAAAAGAAGTTAAACGCCCCTTTTGACAGTCCTGACCCAACAATGTGGAAAGTTTCCCTGCCATTTTTGGTAACTGCTTTTTTTCTGACTTCAAGCTTGGCTTCACCGGCAGTAACTTTGCCGGTTATCGCGGATTGGTAATAAACGCTGAATGTTAACTTCTCGCCAAAGGTAAAGGCAGTGTTTTCAATGGTTCTTAGTGATTGGGCCACAACTGAAAACCCCGAAAAAACGAGCACAGGAAAAATCAGGCAAAGAAATATTTTGTGTTTAACAGACATTACAAAGAATTTAATATCATGTTTGCAAAAAGCGTTCCAAAGCGAAGTATTATAAAATAACAACACTTGTCTGAGTAGAAAGTTGGTGATATTTTAAAAATCGGAATAAGTTATAACAGACTAAAGGTCATTGTATAGTCGAACTGCAGATTATTTCTGGCATATGGATACAATCCGGGAGTTTTTTAAGATTAAACGAAGGATTGTGATGTATTCGCTGGAATCAGTATAGCTAATTGTCATTTATCGATCAACTAATCTGACGGAATCAATTACCGGATTTGCAACCCGGCAAAAATAAATAGTGTCTACAGGATGTAATGACATACTCCAGGGAGCCGTTTTTACCGAGGAAGAATACATACTGGCGAAATTATTTCCCGAGAAAAAGGTGAGCAAAGAAGCCTTTTTCCATTTCTTTTCGACAACAACCAATAGCAGGTCTTTATTAAATTCCTGGCGGGAGATATTGGCCGGATAAACAAACAAATCGCCGGACTTAACTACCGGATTGTTTGTGGAATAAGTTTTTAAGCCTCTTTTTTCAGCATACCACTGCCAACCCCAATGGCCGGCTGTCCAGGTGGTTTGACCGGGAATAAGTTTAATTTCCGATGCCATTTTTCTATAATAATCTGCATAACTATAGTCTGAAACCCCGAGAAAAAGCCCAAAAGTCAGGGTGGCAAAAACGGAGAGCCGGTTAATTATTTTTCCGGACCTTTCAAACAAGGGTGCTGAATACAGTAAAACAAAGGGAAGAATCAATAATATATGCCGGGTAGCCATAAACGGAGCGAAGAGCACCATAAAGGCTGAGGTAGCTGCAGCAAATAAGAGTATTATAAACCGATCGGTTAGTAAATAATTTTTCAATCCTTCAATAACAGCGCATTGTATTAATTGCCGGACAAGCAGGAAAAACAGCAATAATCCATTCAGCACGAATGTCACATTCAGGATATTGGAATTCACTGTTTCCGGGATAATTCCTGAAGCAAATAACACCACCTGAACCAGAAACAGGAATGGAATACAAAGAACCAGGTATTTGATTAAGGATTTCTTCCAGCTCCCGTAAAGCATAGAAGCTGTGAAGAAAGAAACTGCCCCGGCCGCGGCCATAAATGACCATAATCGATTTATATGGATCTCTCCTTTGGGTCTGTCAAGAAAATGAACTGAACCATATTCAAAATAATTCCAGACTGACCAAACCAGAAGCATGCCGATGGGAATAAGTATCACGGCAAGGTATTTATAATCGCGCCGGATGATGATGACCAGTAGTAATACCACCAGGAGGGGAAGTATGGAGTATTTTATCAGTAAACCTATGCCAAGTAGCAGGGCAGCGAAGATATATCCGGTAGCTTTCTTCTCTTGTGCTGCCTTCAGGAGGAAGAATGCTGATCCCAGAACCAGCGAGAGTAAAGGAACGTCGGTCATCAGGTTCTGATTTACAACCAGCGCAGGATTAAAAGCAAAAAGCAACAACAAAAGTGTCCGGTTTTTCAGTTTCAACCGGCTGATTATTTTATCGAACAGGAACAGCGCCAGGAAGGTGAATACTGATAAAAACAGGTGAAGCGGGATTTCGTTGGTGCCGGTTACAGAAATCACCAGAGCAAGCAGGTAAAAAAACAGCGGGGGTTGGTTGTGCGAATATATTGGAGTTGGATCGTCTTTCCAATTGATTGTGCCCGACATGGGCGTAGCCGGATGTTCCTTTATCCAGTTGGCCGCTTCCAGATGAAAGGTGTCATCTATGTGATAAGCTTTGTTTATGTTCAGTGCCGTGAGCAATGCCCAAAGTATCAGTAGAAGGAGAAACCTGTTGTTTAACACAAAATGCAGTTTTGTTTTAAATCTTTTAATGATGTTTCTCACATAGAGACTGTTAAAAATTTTAATTCAAATTTCAATAGGCCCGTCCTTTAGGGCGGGTTTCGAATAAAAATCCCAGATAATGGCAAAATCCTGAAAAATTTATTATGAATTTACAAATTTTTCAGGATTTTGCCCCTGATTTTGTTGTTTATCACAATACCCGCCCTAAAGGACGGGCCTATTCAAAGAGGCTAACAAAATTTAAACAGTCTCTTAGCCTTCGGATTTAAAAAGAAATTAAAAGAATATCCTTCAACTACGCTAAGACTGACAATCATCCTAAGTTTAGTCGAAGACAAATGTTCGTAACCAAACGACATTGTATTATAAAATATTAATTTTCAGTTAATTTGCAATTTGTTGATGTTTATAGATGTGGCTTAAACCATACCTGTTCGGATGGCTATTGGCAGGTCACATTCCATCTTAATAATTGTATCATTGCACAAGCATTTGTGCTAAAAAAAGAAATTATTGCACAATTGCTGGTGTAATTAAGCTGTTTGTTATAACGGGAAATAAATGCATTGACCAAAGGTCCGGGCCTATATCAGAAGCCGTTCTTCCAATACAACAAGCGAGATAAGAAGCGCCAGACATTAATACTTTTAGCTATTCTTCTACAACATCCTTGTGACTTAAACCACCACGTTAACAATCTTGCCCGGAACCACGATCACTTTTTTAGGGGATTTGCCTTCAAGATATTTGGCTGATTCAGGGGCTTCTATAACAGCTTTTTCAATTTCGGCAACTGAGATTCCCAGTGGTAGCTCAAATTTGAAACGCATCTTGCCGTTAAAAGAAACCGGGTATTCAAAAGTGTTTTCTATTGTATAGGTTTCGTTGTATACGGGGAAAGGGGCAAGGGTAACGGTAGGGACATGGCTTGTTGTGTCCCTGTTGTCGCCGGTATTGCCCAGCAGGCTCCACAATTCTTCGGCAATGTGCGGCGCATAGGGTGAAATAAGCACGGCCAGTTCACTGAGGATACTGTGGTTGTTACACTTAAGTTCGGTTAGTTCATTTACACAGATCATAAAAGAACTTACGGCAGTATTGAACGAGAATCGCTCAATATCTTCCTGAACCTTTTTGATGGTTTTGTGTAATACCTTCAGCTCCGCGGCGGTTGGCGGATTGTTATTTACCATGAAATTATTGTCGAAGTCGTGGTATAACTTCCACAGTTTGCGCATAAACCTGAATACACCTTCAATTCCGTTTGTATCCCATGGCTTTGATTGCTCTAACGGGCCAAGGAACATTTCGTATAAACGCAGGGTATCAGCGCCATATTTTTCAATCAGGTCATCGGGATTCTGAACGTTGTATTTTGACTTAGACATTTTCTCCACTTCCCAGCCGCAGATGTACTTGCCGTTTTCCAGCAGAAATTCGGACTCGGCAAGATGAGGTTGCCAGTTGCAGAATGCTTCAGTATCAAGCACGTCGTTTTGTACCAGGTTAACATCCACATGAATGGGATCGGAATAATACTCTCTTCCTGGGAAATTTTTTGAAACAAAGAGAGGTACAGCTTTCAGGGCTTCTTTTTCTACAAAAGCAGGTACATCTTCTCCGGCAATGGCGCGGTTAACGCGGTTCATTACCTCTTCCATATCCAAAAAGTCGCGGATTGGAATAAGCAGCATTTTCAAGCCCTTTTCCCTGCAGTAATCTTCATAAGGGTCGGCCAGCTTTTCAAGAGACTTCTGTCTCCTGATTTCAATAATCAGTTTTGCTTCTTCGCTGAAGAAATCGAATTTTCGTTTCCCGTCACGGAAATTCCTTTCAAAAGTCACCCCGGTTTTGCGATCCCTGAGTTTATCCCACATCAGGTATTCGCCCATTTTTTCATAATTAACCCGGTAAACAAAGTTAGACCTTCCCTGTATCATTCCCTGGTTGATAAGCTTCTGAAATGGCTCATCTTTTACGGATTTTCCAAGATCGAAAAGAAATTTGTTCCAGAAGCGGGCATAAACAAGGTGGCCGGTGGCATGTTCAGCTCCACCCATATATAGGTCAACATTTTGCCAGTAAGCATTGGATTCTGCTGAGAAATATTCCTGATCGTTACGCGGGTCCATGTAACGCAAATAGTAACCACTTGAGCCTGCAAAGCCAGGCATGGTATTGGTTTCGAGCGGATAACCGTCCTTACTGATCCAGTTTTTGGCACGTGCCAGCGGAGGTTCGCCATTTTCAGTTGGGAGGTAGGCATCTACTTCGGGTAATTCCAGTGGAAGTTCATCTTCGCTCAGAGTATAGGGCATTCCATCTTTATAAT
>JAAXUD010000083.1 GCA_013336205.1 Lentimicrobium sp.
ATAACCTCCTGATGCAGCATAATCCCCCATAGAGGCAACTACCGGTTTGGCTTCACGGGCCAGTTTGATCTCCCGCAGGATTACATCTGAAGCAAGTGCACTTCCTCCCGGAGAGTTGATTCTGAATACAATAGCCTTTACACTCTCATCAAGTCTTGCTTTTCTGATCGCCTTGGAAATGCGCTCTGAACCGATTGACTCATCTGTGCCATCACCACCACCTATTTCTCCGGCAGCATAAATAACTGCGATTTTATCTTTAGAGCGTTTCTTTGAGCTGGCAACCGGAACTTCCTTGTAACTCTCCAGACTGACAAACTCAACTTTGTCAGCTTTGTCAATCTTCAGTTTTTCCTTCAGTATGTCCAACAACTGGTCTTTGTATGTGATCTTATCAGCTAACTTATATTTTACTGCATCATCGGCTGTCTGAATCATTAACGAATCGGCATAAACCTGAAGTTGGACCGGATCAATTTTTCTGGCCTGGCTTATTCCACTTGAAAGATGCTGCCAGATTGCATTTACATAAGTGAGGGTTTGTTCTTTGTTTGCCTCACTCATTTTATCGCCTATCAATGGCTCAATGGCGCTCTTGTATTTTCCATGCCTTATGATCTGGGCGTTAACGTCAAGTTTATCGAGAAGTCCTTTAATAAAAACTACACCACCGGTAAGCCCTTTAAAATCAATGCTTCCTTCCGGATTAACGCAGATAATATCAGCCGTAGTAGCCAGATAATAAGCTTTTTGTGAGTAGGTTTCTCCGTAAGCAATGATGAATTTCTTAGATTCTTTGAATTTCAGTATCGCATCACGTATTTCTTCAAGTGTCGCCATCCCGGAAGGAATATCACTAAGATCCAATAGAATGCCACTGATATTTTCGTCTTCCGCTGCTTGCTTTATTAAATCCATGGTTTCAAGCAGACCGGGAGTTGTAGTTGTAGAAAAAAATGACGATTGGCTGAATTTGATCGGGCCGGCCGGGCTTCGTTCAGGGATTGCTTCATCAAATTTGAGATGAAGTACTGTTTTGGGTTTAATACTAACTTCTTCTTGGCCGGCAAATGAAATTGCTGAAGCAATTATTATCATCGCAATAAAGAAGAAAAGAATGGATGTCAGAATAAATCCTGCCATGGAGGCAAGCATGAATTTAAAAAACTGTCTCATGTTTATGTGGGTTGTGGTTGATATTTTATTCAAAGATAAAGTATTGCACTTAATGTTAATTTAATCAATTAATAATTCTGACTATTTTGAAAGAAAACACGGTTGACCGGATTTGCTTCCGATTGTAGTAATGTGTCTGACGCCTGTTTTGTGAATTTGTTACAAAAAAAGAAGTTTATGCTGATAAACGCAAGAAACAAGGTTAAGCACCGTTCAACAATTGCGCAGTATCAATCTGTTTCGCTTTTTTGAGGTATTTTCTGACGGGTAGTTTTTAAAAAGTCATGTCGTGTATTATTTCATTATTGAACATGTTCTTTGCTTATATTTCGCTTAAAGCTGATTACTTTTGCAGATTATAATTTTTATTGATGAAGGACCTCTATTTGATTCTTGGTAGCAACCTTGGCGATCGTTTGGTAAATCTAAAGCTTGCCATTGACTTAATTATTAGTGAAATAGGCGCTATTGAGCTCGCTTCCGGTTTATATGAAACTGAGCCCTGGGGCAATAGCAATCAGGAAATGTTTCTTAATCAGGTGGTTAAATTGAGGAGTACTATGGTTCCAGCCGATTTATTGGAAAAGATTCTGATGCTTGAGCATAAGCTGGGGCGCATGCGCAATGGAGCACCAAATTCCGCCAGGACAATTGATATTGATATTTTGTTTTACGGGAATATGGTAGTTAAATCCGAGAGTCTTATTATTCCGCACCCCCGGCTTCATTTAAGGAAATTTGTTTTGATTCCGCTCAATGAGATTTCACCGGAGTTTATTCATCCTGTACTGGGCGAAAGTATCGGTCACCTGCTTAAGGTTTGTCCCGATAAACTGGATGTCAGAATCTATGACCCTGTATTAAACTCAGGCTATGCATTATAATTATATCGCAATTGAAGGAACAATCGGGGCAGGAAAAACTTCCCTGGCTACTAGGCTTTCACATGAATTCAATACCAGGTTGATTCTGGAACAATTTGAAGATAATGATTTTCTACCCAAGTTTTATAAAGACCCTTCAAAGTATGCGTTCCCCCTCGAACTTTCATTTCTTGCCGCCCGTTTTCAGCAATTAAGGGATGAGTTATCGGTTAACGACCTTTTTCGCCCAATTACCATTTCGGATTATTTTATAAATAAATCGCTGATTTTTGCGCGCAAGACCCTGGCAGATGACGAATACGCCCTTTATTCCAGGCTTTTCAATATTATTAACCTTTCATTACCCCGTCCCGACCTGCTTGTTTATCTGTATGTTTCGGTTGAACGTCTGAAGTCCAATATTATTAAGCGTGGGCGTCCTTATGAGCAGGATATTGAACATGAGTATCTTGAAAAAATTCAAAGTGGCTATTTTGATTATATCAGGCAGCAAACCGATATGCGTATCTTAATAATTGATATGAATGAAATGGATTTTGTTAATATTCCCAATCATTATAAATTGTTAAAGGAGCTGATTCTGAGGCAATACCCGATTGGTTTGCACACAGTGAAGCCTTAACAGCTTTAATGGATTTTTTCTGTAGTATGTGCTGCCTGAACCTCCGATTTTTAAACTATATTTGAAAGGTTTTTAAAAATCCTGATTTTGGATTTCATCTGCTCATTTAATATGCATGCAGAAAACTTGTTTTAAGGCATTTGCATATATTATTCATTTGTAACACGTTTTGCAAAAATGTATTTATATTTTATATTGGCTTTAGCACTGGTGGCCACGCTGGCTTTCGTTATTTATTATGTTAAACTGGTACGCCAGAAAACAAGAATGATCGCCTTGCTGAGTGAGCAAAATAAATCTATTATCAAAGCACAGAAGGAACTTCGGATTGCAAAGGATAAGGCAGAAGAGTCTGACAAATTGAAGTCTGCATTTCTTGCCAATATGTCGCATGAGATAAGGACCCCGCTTAATGCAATTATGGGCTTTTCATCTTTGATACTCGATGCGGAAATTGACAAAGAAGAGCGCGCACAGTTCCTGAATGTAATTCATAACAACAGTGCCCGCTTGCTTAGTCTGATGGACGAAATATTTGATATAGCGCAAATCGAATCAGGGTTGATGTCAATGCATCATGAGCCTTGTCTTGTAAACGAATTACTTACAAGTGTGGTAACATTTTTTAATCTTGAGAAAAGTGTGACCGGCAAGGATGATATTCAGATTCGCATGCGTAAAGCAAATAAGGATAATAGCTTTATGATTTATACTGATACTAAAAAACTCAGGCAAACCTTGTTCAATCTTGTTGAAAATGCACTAAAGTATACCAAGGAAGGCAGTATTGAAATTGGATATCAGTTAAAGGACAATGCAATGGTTGAATTTTACGTGCGGGATACCGGAATTGGTTTCCCGCAAGAGCGACTGGACGTATTATTTCAAAGATTCAGACAGGCCGATGATAGTTCTACACGTGAGTACGGAGGAATAGGACTGGGGCTGACGTTGTCGCTTAAATTTGTTGAACTTTTCGGTGGTGAAATGAGAGCCGAATCCAAAGAGGGGCAAGGCTCTGTTTTTTATGTTTCTTTACCCTACAATAATCAGCAGGTAGTTGAAGAAACTTCAGCTTAATATAAAAAGCCACCGGAAAGTGGCTTTTTATGTAACTGGGAAAAAAACTGTTAGCTTTGAAACTCTTTTAACGACTCCATTAGTTTCTTGCGGGTAAAGAAAATTCTGCTTTTAACAGTGCCGATAGAAAGATTCAGATTTTCTGCAATTTCTTTGTATTTATAGCCTTCTGTGTGCATCTCGAAAGGCATACGCTGATCTTCTTCCAGTCTTGAAATGCCTGCCCTGATTTCTTTTGTTGATAACTCCGATTCAGGTGAAACAAAATCTGACTTGCGTGGAATATTGAGATAATACAAGTCCTCTGTATTATCCACTATGGTATTGGCCTTTTGGTTTCTACGATAGTTGTTTATGAAGGTATTTTTCATAATGGTATAAGTCCAGGCTTTCAGATTTGTATCATCAGCAAACTTGTCTCTGTGGGTAAGGGCCTTGAGGTAAGTATCCTGAATCAGGTCTTTGGCTTCTTCCCTGTCGTTAGTTAATGTGTTGGCAAAATATGAAAGATTGTCGTGAAGACTTATTAACCTGTGATTAAATTCTATTGCTGTCATGGTTTTTTAATTTTGGTTGTTGCAACTTGTTTAACAAATATAGTGCAGAATTAAACAAGAAATGGATATTTTATGCAAAAATAATATAAAAAATAGAACAAATTTTTTTGTAGATACTTAATAGATTGAATAACAGGCTTGTGCGATTCTATTTAGAATGGGTATAGAATGTTAAATTAATGTAATATTAATGTTAAACAAAATATTTACACAAATCGATACCATAACGGGACATGGCCTGTCCCATTATGGTATAGTAAGGCCATGGAACTTTTAGATATATACAAGATCTCTGATAATAAGGTGTTTAAATTTAAATTTGTATGTTGTGATATCCTTAAAAATGGCCCAAAATGGGATAATAATTCATTAAAAAGTGGTAGTAAGTTTTTAAATTATTTTATAAAAATCACTAATTGATTGATTCTGATAATTTTAATATTGTTTAACACCATGGACTGAAATAAAAAAATCACCTTTCATAAGGTCAATCCATTGATTAATATCAAGGCAGATTTTTAATTATTTTTCAGATACAATAGATTTCATTTCAGCAAGGAAATCATTTGGCAAGCCGGCCATCTTTACATTGGCTGGTAACTCAATTTTATGCTCATGCGTTTGATAACCGCTTAAATAGATGACTTTATCAGCGAATGAAGCTGACAACTGGTGTATGTATTCTGAGTATTTTTTTGCTGTAAGCGGGGTTGTTATTGAGGTAAACAGAAAATCGACTTTTTGTTTCTGCGTAACTTCCTGTAAGTCTTCAAATGGGACTGACTGACCAAGATAAATGACTTTCATGCCGGCCTTTTTTACCAGGTAGCTGTAAAAGAGAATTCCAAGCTCATGCCATTCGTTGGATGGAAGAAAAATCAGAAATGATTTTGAATCCGGCTTACTATTGCCGGATTGTCCGTCTATTGCAATTATGAGTTTTTGCCTGATCAGATTTGATACAAAATGCTCCTGGGCCGGATAAATTGTTCCAATCTGCCATAAGATGCCTATTTTTTCAAAGAAAGGATACAAAACCCTGGTAACGGTATCATCAAAGCCGATTTTGATGACAGATGTTGAAAGAACCCGCTCAAATCTTTGTTCATCGAGCTCAATCATGGCAATGATCATTTGCTCAATATGATTATCAGAGTCGTGTGAAGTCTCTGATATATCCATAATACGTTCATTGATTTCATCATTGTTCATAGTAACAATGTTAGAAATCTTTAGTCCGTTCCGATTGAGAATAGAGACGTTTAAAAGTCTTTTAAGGTCATTGTCTGAATAATACCTGATATTGGTTGAAGTTCTTTCCGGTTCTATCAACTGATATCTTTTCTCCCAAATCCGGATAGTGTGAGCTTTTATGCCTGTTAGCTGTTCAAGATCTTTAATTGAGTATTGAATCATGGGCTTTGATGTGTAAAACATATTGTTTAATCTTTTGTATCACGACTTATAACAAGTCAGTAATTAAAAAGTTTTACAAAGATGCACTGAAAATGCAATTATTATATCATTTTCAGGCATTACACCTAAAACAAAGGGAAAATTCAATATATGTTGCTGTTTAATTAAATTACTTAAACAACAATCGTGATTTTTCAAGAACCCGGTCGATTCCTGAAATATCTTTCCCGCCGGCAGTAGCATAATGGGCCTGTCCGCCACCACCGCCCTGAATATCCCTGGCAAGTTCCTTCACCAGGTTTCCGGCATTCAGTCCTTTTGATTTTACCAATGCTTCAGAGATTGCCACTGTAATTCCCGGCTTGCCATCGAAAAGATTAACCAGTACCGCAATATAATGATCGCCCGATCCAATAATTTTGAATGCCAGATCTTTAACTGCTGCCGGATCGATTGATGTTTTTGTTGAAATAAGAGAGATTCCATCTATTTGAATAGCATCGGCAATAAGCTTACTGGTGAAATCAGATACCATTAATGTGTTCAATTCTTCGATGCGGTTGCGGAGTTTTAGATTTTCCTCCAGCAGGTTTTTTACGCCTCTGATAGGGTCAACCGGATTCTTAACCATTTCTTTTATTTCATCGATAAGGGCAGTCTGACTGGCGAAGTAGGCATCAGCTTTCTCAGCGGTAATTGCTTCAATTCGTCTAACTCCTGCAGCAATGGCTGATTCTGAGGTTATTTTGAATAGCCCAATCTGTCCGGTTGCATGCACATGGGTTCCGCCACATAATTCTACTGAATCGCCAAAACGGATAACCCTGACAGAATCTCCGTATTTTTCACCGAAAAGGGCCATGGCGCCCATACCTTTTGCCTGCTCCATTGACATGCCTCTTGATTCATCGAGGAGGTAGTTTTCACGGATGAGCCGGTTGACCATTTTTTCTACTTCTTTGATTTCATCGTCGCTTAACTTCTGGAAATGAGAGAAGTCAAATCTGAGATAATCAGGATGGACATAGGAGCCTTTTTGTTCAACATGGTTACCCAACACTGAACGCAATGCCTGATGTAACAGGTGTGTGGCTGAATGGTTGTTGGCAGTGCTCCGGCGCGATTCAGCAGAAACAATTGCGTGGACTTCTTTTTTCGGGTCTTCCGGAAGATTATCAGCAATATGTATAATCAGGTTGTTTTCCTTTTTTGTATCAGTGATGGCTATAGTTATGCCTTCCGAAGTAATAATTCCTGTATCACCAACCTGGCCACCACTCTCTGCATAAAAAGGCGTTTCAGAAAGTACAATCTGGTAAAACTGTTTTCCTTTGGAATGAACCTTCCGATAACGGGTAATCCTGGTTTGGGTCTCCAGTTTGTCGTAGCCGACAAATACTTCTGCTAAACCATCGTCAAGTACAATCCAGTCATCAACGTCAATATTTGCATCTTTTCTCGATCTTTCCTTCTGTTTTTCAAGGCCAGTGCTAAATCCTTCCATATCAACTTCTTTGCCTGCTTCGCGTGCCATAAGGCTGGTGAGGTCGATCGGAAATCCATAAGTGTCATATAATTCAAAAGCGAATGCGCCATCGATTATCTGCTTATCGCCATTAGTTTCGATGTATTGGTTAAACTTGCCGATCCCGTGTGAAAGTGTCCGGAGGAATGAGGCTTCTTCTTCAGCAATTACTTTTTCAACCAGGGATCTTTGAGTATTGAGTTCGTCAAAATAGTAACCCATTTGCTCAACCAGCACAGGGATAAGCCGGTGAATAAAAGGCTCGTTAATATTTAGGAATGTGTAGCCATACCTTACAGCCCTGCGCAAAATCCGGCGGATTACGTAACCTGCTTTATTGTTGGCCGGCAGTTGTCCGTCGGCAATCGCAAATGATATTGCTCTGAGGTGATCGGCAATTACACGCATGGCGATATCACTTTTAGCAGAGGTGCCGTAGGCAATGTGCGAAATGCGCGATATTTCCTTAATCACAGGCTGAAAAACATCGGTATCGTAGTTTGATTGCGTTTTTTGCAATACCATACAGAGTCTTTCAAAACCCATTCCTGTGTCTACATGTTTGGCTGGCAAAGGCTGAAGACTACCGTTTGCAAGTCGGTTAAACTCCATAAACACCAGGTTCCAGATTTCAATAACCAGGGGATCGCCCATATTTACAAGGGTGGCTCCATCGGTTTTCTTTCTGTCGTCATTACTTCTGATGTCTACATGTATCTCAGAACAAGGACCACATGGGCCGGTATCGCCCATTTCCCAGAAATTATCTTTTTTATTGCCACGTAAAATCCTGTCTTCAGCAATAAGGTCTTTCCAATAATTGTAAGCTTCCATATCGGCATCAAGATTATCGCCTTTATCTCCGCCAAAAATGGTCACATACAGCCGGTCTTTGTCAATTTTATAGACATCAGTGAGTAATTCCCACGCCCATTCTATCGCCTCTTTTTTAAAATAATCACCAAAAGACCAGTTGCCCAGCATCTCAAACATGGTATGATGATACGTGTCGTGGCCTACTTCTTCAAGGTCATTGTGTTTGCCTGAAACCCTTAGACATTTCTGGGTATTGGCTATACGGTTAAATTTAACAGGTGAATTCCCCAGGAAAATATCCTTAAACTGGTTCATTCCGGCATTGGTAAACATAAGGGTTGGGTCGTCCTTAACAATCATAGGTGCTGATGGAACTATCTGGTGTTCTTTGGATTTGAAAAAGTCGAGGAAGGTTTGCCGGATTTCTTGTGCGTTCATATGCAGTTGTTTATTACTTTCAGCACTTAGCTGATTTTAGATTTTTTAACTTGTTAAGGGCTTGCAAATTTAGTTGAAAATGTTAATTTTGTCGTCACCCTTTATAATAGTCCGTTAATATTTTGTCTGATACAAA
>JAAXUD010000516.1 GCA_013336205.1 Lentimicrobium sp.
TGAAATCGGGCGGTTGCCTGAATTGGTAAATTAAATTAACTTCAAAGCGAAATATACAATTCAGATGGGGGAAAATCCGATTAAATGATTGAACCTTTCGTGTTTTCCAATACGTCATCAACCACTTGAAAGAACACTAACACCAGGGGAGTATAAAAAAGAAAGCTAAATGCCGGGATTATCTTCATGCGTGATTAATGGCTTCTCAGTTTCAGGAAGGTCTTCATAAACTGACTTTTTATCTTTGTGGTAGAGATCCATTGCCACAATTATAGCGAAAAATCCCCAAAATGGAACCGAGGCTTTGTCGGTATCAAGAAAGTTGTTCAGTAAACCATGCACAAAATAAGTTACCAGCGCCAATAGAGTCACTAAGCTAAATAGTTTCACCTCATTATTCTGAGCTTTACGGTAAACCTTTATACCGGTTACCAATACTACAACAATGAGAGATAAAACACTCAACAAACCGGGAATCCCCTGTTCTGACAATGGGCCAATGTATTCACTGTGTGCATTGCCCAGGTCGCCGGCATTTGTACTGATGATTGTCCGCTCTTTCGAACGCTGAAATGGTGCATAAATAAATTGATAGGTACCTGGCCCCCATCCAAAAACCGGTCTTTCATCAAACATTCTGAATGCCGATTGCCAGCGGTTAATACGCTCAAGATTCGAAGCATCAGATGATATATTGTATATGGACTGAACGTGCTCAATAAAATTAGCTGAAGAGTCCTGTTTATTCTTCTCTAAAGAATATAGTATCTGATCCTGGAAAAGATAGAAAGAAGAAATCAACACTACGATTGCTGATAATATCCAGCGGAATTTAATCTTATATACGATTAAAAACATCACAACCAGCGCCACTGCAAGGCTAACCCATGCAGCGCGACTGAATGAAAGATAAAGTGCTCCAAGTAATATAACAGAGACCATCATCGCATATAGCCGATATGTTCTTGATCTTAATTTACTTAGCGCATAGCCAATAAATACAGGCAGGAAAAATGCCAATATGCCACCATAGGCCGTGTGGTCGTTGTAAAAGGGCTTCATTACCCAATGTCCCTGTTTTTCAGCAAAACCGTATTCTGCATGGTGGATAGTTGTATAAATTACTACCACAACCAATGAAAATACATATAACCAGTTAAACCTGGTTATGTTACGGGCGTCTTTGAACAAAGCAATTCCCAAAAAGTAAAAAGGAATGATAAACCATAACCTTGCCGCCAGGAACTTAAAGGAAACTAATGGCATTTCACTGGTAATACTGGTAACCAGCAGCCAGGCCAGGTTAATGAAAATAACAATGGTTACAGGATGCCGGAGTATATTTTTATCATATTTCCCGTTAAACAATGTTTTAAGAATAAAGAGCAACATAACACCAACCATCAGTGGTTCAGATGGCAGCGATATACCTACCCCCAGTTCTGAATCAGCGATATTTACTGAAAGAGGGGTAACCAGAATAATAAAAAGCATTAATTTGTCGAGCCAGAAAATATACATTAAGGCGACAACAATGGCTACCGGTATTAAAAAACCAAGGTAGAATTCTTTAACAATAAGCAGGGAGTTAAGCAGGATGAAAAGTCCGCTTAAAAGATAAAACCATTTTATTTTGATATTTGCCAGCACTTTGAGTCGTTTTGATTACAATTAATAATCAAAATTAACCCTGAGAAATATTCTTCAGTTCATCGTTAATCTTGCGATTTTCAATGATAGAAATAACTACCAGTGAGAAGAATAATGAGGCAACAACAGAATACAGCATAATGAGCCACCTGACAGGATATGTTTTTTTATCGGCTACCACCGGAGGAGTAACAATATTTGTAAAAGTAAACTCCTTTTCGGCATCGTAGTATGCCTGGTTATATTTCAATTCAAATTCAGCATAATTTCGGAGAATGTCATTTCGACGCTGGGTTAATATTGCCATTTCACCTGCCTTGTGCTCAAAATTTGATTTCATACGCAGCACATCTTTCATGTTGATGTTTGTTGAATTGGAACCATCAACAGTACGAAGGAATCCCCGGGTGATCTCATTTGCCTGGGATGGGTAGTCAATTAACTCATAATTAATCCGGAGGTCTGACAACTTCTTTTCAACACTGTCAAGTTGATTTCTTTGCTCCTGAAGAGAGCGGCCAAGGCTTACTACTACTTCAAAATATTTGTCACGGTGTATTTGCCTGATTTTCTTATTGCAGAAATCAATAATGGACAACACCATATCGTTGGCAATTAACGGATCAGTATCTGTCACCTCAATTTCGATAGACTCCCATTGTGTTTTGTTGATCTTTACATTCTCGTTGTAAAGGTTCGTTATGGTAGAGTAATAATACCGGTAAGAAGTATCTATGCGGTAATGATCAGCTAGATCAAATTTAGCCATAATGCTATCCCTGATATCTTTCGACTGGAACCATTGAAGCATCTGTTCGGATTCGCTTTCGTCGGAATAAGGGGCAATATTTGATGGATAAACCAACGCAAATGATTTGAAACGTGGCTTGATAAAAAACGAACTGGAAAATATGATGGCAAGAAATGCTGCCACAGATGCTATGATCAGCAGGTGCCATTTCCACCTGATGAATATCTTCACAAGATGAATGTTACTAAAATAGTTTTCCATGGTTGGCTTAACGTTGTCCATTATGCTGAAATTGATTCTTTTTTTCGCTGAAAAATTAGTTTTTTTTTTAATGTGTCCGGCTTCCCGAACTTTTCAATACTGATAATCACCAGGATTGAAATAAAAAATGCTGCAAGGGTTGAAACAAGGATAATGATCCACCGAACCGGATATGATTTCTTTTCTGCTTTATAAGCAGATTCTACTACAAACTTCTGCGGTAGATTTTCTTCTGCATCAACTTTAGCTTCTTCATACCTTGCTTTCAGGTAGCTCAATTGTTTCTTTTCATGTTCAAGCATATCGCGAAGCGAAACGTAGGCACCACCATATTTGGCAAGTACCGCCAGTTTTTCTTCCAACGCATTGATTCCACGCGTATTCCCGTGTGCAATCTCAATAGCAAGCTGTTGATTAATCATTTCTGACTGAGACTCATAATCATACACACCGTATTCTCGTATTTTTTTAAGTGAATCCTCCATTCTCGCAATTTCATTGCCCAGTCTG
>JAAXUD010000517.1 GCA_013336205.1 Lentimicrobium sp.
AAGTCGTATGTACAAACTGCGGACAATGTATCAATCGCTGTCCAACCGGTGCTTTGACCGAACGCAATTACATTGAGGAAGTCTGGAATGCAATTTATAATCCGGCGAAGTTTGTTATTGTTCAGACTGCTCCGGCCACGCGTATTGCACTGGGCGAAGATCTGGGCATACAGGTTGGTGAAAGGGTTACCGGAAAAATGGTTTCGGCCCTGAAAAAACTTGGATTTAACAAGGTACTTGACACTGACTTTACGGCCGACCTTACCATCATGGAAGAAGGCACCGAATTGTTAACCAGGCTAAAAAGAGCACTTGTTGATAAAGACTCTACGGTGGTATTGCCAATGATGACTTCCTGTTCACCGGGTTGGATTAAATTCCAGGAACATATGTATCCTGAACTTCTTGACAATCTATCTACCTGTAAATCACCTCAGCAGATGTTTGGTGCAGTCGCTAAAACCTATTATGCAGACAAAATCAACATCAAAGCCCAGGATATGACAGTCGTATCAATTATGCCTTGTGTTGCTAAAAAGTTTGAATGTGAACGGCCTGAAATGCGCGACAGTGGTTACCAGGATGTAGATTACGTATTGACTACCCGGGAGCTGGCCATGATGATTAAACAGGCTGGCATTGACTTTAACAAGCTTGAAGACGAGCATTATGACAGTATCCTTGGAGAATCAACCGGTGCTGCTGTAATTTTCGGAGCAACCGGCGGCGTAATGGAAGCAGCCCTTCGTACTGCCTATGAAATAGTTACCGGACGCGAAGTTCCTTTCACCAACCTGAACATTAAACCGGTCCGTGGAATGGAAGGCATTAAGGAAGCTTCGATTAAAATCAAGAACGTGAAACCAGAATGGGCATTCCTTGAAGGAGTTGAACTTAATGTTGCTATAGCACATGGACTTGCAAATGCAGGCAAACTCATGGAAAAGGTTAAAAGCGGTGAAGCTAATTACCATTTTATAGAAATAATGGGATGCCCGGGAGGATGCCTGGGTGGCGGCGGACAACCTATTCCAACCTCACCGGAGATCAGAAAAAAACGTGCGGAGGCCATTTACAGCGAAGACGCCGAAATGAAAATAAGGAAGTCGCATGAAAATCCTGAAGTGACTGAGATTTACCGCGAATTCCTGGGAGAGCCATTAAGTCATAAATCACACGATTTACTCCACACGCACTATAAACCAAGAAAGCGTTATTAATACCAATACCTATTCAGGGGAGGATGGCTAAGCCATCCTCTTTCTGTTTAATGCACTTCGCTTAATTACTTTATTTCAATGTTTTAAGGTCTGCAATTTAGACTGAAAATAAATTGATTGTTATTTCATTCACAATGTGAATTTATTAACAATAAATATTTGTTGGAATAGTTTTAATATTTACTTTTGCAGCTCCATTTGAAGAAAACATGTTTGTGACCCTGCACTGAATGTCTTGTGCTTAAAATAATGAAAATGAAAATAAAAGAGGTTGTTGAATTACTTAATGCCAAGGTTGTTTCGGGACATGATCTTCTTGAAGCGGAAGTTGAATATTGTTTTTCTTCCGACCTGATGAGTGATGTGCTTACCGTTGAAACTGACAATCTGATGTTGCTCACCGGTTTGGCCAATTTACAGACCATCCGCACATCAGAAATGTCAGATATTTCGAAAATAATATTTGTCAGAAAGAAAAAGGCGACCGAAGAAATGATCCGGCTTGCCGCTGAAAATGAAATGATACTGATCGAGTGTGACTACTCCATGTTCAAAACCAGCGGGATTCTTTACAGAGCCGGTCTTAAACCGGTATATTGATTTGCTATGATGCACTTTGAATTTCATGTCGAAGGCGGTAATTTTACGAAGGCAGGAGCTGCTTCAAGCCAATTGAAGAAGATCCTGAAACAGTTAAATGCTGATCCTAAAACAATAAAAAGAGTAGTTGTAGCGATGTACGAGGCAGAAGTGAATATTGTGGCCCACGCATACCAGGGCGATATATTCATTGACATTGACACGGAAAAAATCGTGATTAAACTAATTGACGAAGGCCCCGGTATTCCTGACATTGAGCTAGCAATGCAGCAGGGATTTTCCACCGCTTCTTCAAGAGTAAGGGAAATGGGATTCGGCGCTGGCATGGGCCTCCCCAACATCAAAAACAACAGTGACGAACTTAAAGTCACCTCAGAAGTGGATAAGGGAACAATTGTAGAATTTGTAACCTACTTTAATCAGTAAGAAAAACAAATGGAAACCAGCAATTTTCATCATGCACTCAAAATCCGCGAAGACCTGTGTATAGGGTGTTCGCATTGCATGAATGTTTGTCCGACTGAGGCTATAAGAGTAAAAAACGGCAAATCAGTGCTGTATGGCGACCGTTGTGTGGATTGCGGCGAATGTTTCAGGGTTTGTCCTGTAAGTGCAATTATCATCGACCATGATGATTTCAACCACATCTTTGACTATAAATGCCGCGTAGCGCTTGTTCCGTCTGTATTTACAGGTCAATTCCCTGAAGACATATCACTGCGGCAGATTCATAGCGTAATGCTTGAGTTGGGGTTTACCCACATTTACGAGGTTGAAAACGGAGTTGAGATCCTGGCGGATGCTATTAATGACTACACTATCAAATATTCAGAAACCAAACCGCTCATCTCTTCCTTCTGCCCGGCTATTGTCAGATTAATACAGGTAAAATTCCCGGCATTGGTTGACAATATCATCCGGTTAAAGCCTCCACTCGACATCTCAGCCAACTTTCTGAAAAAAGAGTTGAATTCTCAGGGAATTCCAGCTGAAGATATCGGGATTTTCTATGTAACACCCTGCGCTGCCAAAATTGCCGCAATTAAAGACCCTGTTGGTGAAGCTACTTCACCGATTGCAGGTGTTATTAATATGGACTTCCTGTACAACAAAGTTTACAGGCAGGTAAAGCAGCGTAATTCAAATTCATGTGCGGTTCCTCTGTCGGGAAGGCTTTCAGCAAAAGCGACCTGCTGGGCCCTCACCAATGGAGAGGCAAGCCAAGTAAAAGGCCGTTGCCTTGCTATTGACGAGATCCACAATGTGATAGAATTTCTTGAGAAAATTGAAAATGATGAAATAACAGACATCGATTTTCTTGAACTGAGGGCTTGTGACGAAAGTTGTGCA
>JAAXUD010000518.1 GCA_013336205.1 Lentimicrobium sp.
GGTGAAGTTTATGAAGGCAAGATCACGACCAAAGATCCGGAACTCAGCGGTGATTTTGGCAAGTTGATGAAACTGACCGATAAATTTGCCCGCATGCTGGTTCGTACCAATGCCGATACACCGCACGATTCAGTGGTTGCCCGTAATTTTGGCGCCAAAGGTATTGGTCTTTGCCGCACCGAGCATATGTTCTTCGAAGGTGACCGCATCAAAGCCATGCGCGAAATGATTCTGGCCAACGATGAAGCCGGCCGTCGCAAAGGGCTTGAGAAATTACTCCCGATACAGCGTTCCGATTTTGAAGGAATTTTTGAAGCGATGCAGGATCTTCCGGTAACTGTACGTCTGCTCGATCCTCCTTTGCATGAATTTGTTCCTCACGAAGAGGCCAATCAGCTGGAAATGGCCAAAGAATTGGGCATTTCTGTTGAAGAGGTAAAACAGAAAGTTCACGATCTGGCCGAATTCAACCCTATGCTTGGTCACCGTGGCTGCCGTTTAGGCAATACCTATCCTGAAATCTCAGAAATGCAGGCCCGTGCCATTATCGAAGCCGCATTGAACCTGAAGAAAAAAGGCATCAAGGCAATTCCTGAGATTATGATTCCTCTTACAGGAACCCTTGAGGAAATGAAAATGCAGGAAACCATTGTCCGCGATACCATAGCAAAAGTTTTTGCTGAACGCAAGGATAAAATCGACTTCCTGGTTGGTACCATGATCGAAATCCCACGTGCAGCCCTTATTGCCGATCGTATTGCTGAATCAGCAGAGTTCTTCTCATTCGGAACCAACGACCTAACCCAGATGACCTTCGGTTATTCAAGGGATGACGCCGGAAAATTCCTGCCCGTTTATCTTGACAAAGGCATTCTGAAACACGATCCATTCCAGGTACTTGACCAGGAAGGTGTCGGACAACTCGTAAGAATGGGTATTGAACGTGGACGTATGACCCGCCCCAACCTTAAAGTTGGTATTTGTGGCGAGCATGGTGGTGAGCCTTCATCAGTTGAATTCTGCCACACGGTTGGAATGAACTACGTGAGCTGCTCTCCTTACCGCGTTCCCATCGCACGTTTGGCTGCTGCCCAGGCTGTGATTAAAGAAGAAGCTGCCGCTGCTAAACTCAAGAAAGATGAGTCCAAGGCTAAGAAAGCTAAAAAGGACGATGGAAAAGGCAAAAAATCAGATAAAAAGAAAAAATAATCTGATAATTTTTCATCAACATACTGTTACAAAAAGGACTGCTAATAAAAGCAGTCCTTTTTGCTTTATTTAATTATTTAATTACTTTTGCAATCGATTGCAATCAGCCATAGTGCACATACATTCATATTTAGATTCTTTTATCCATCCCGGCAATTTTTAAACAAAACAAACATATGACAAATCAACAAAACAGCGTGTTTGAAATCAATGGTAACACAATTGATCTTTCACAATATGGCATCAGCAATGTTGAAGAGATTTTTTACAATCCTTCTTTTGAAGTCTTGTTTGAGCATGAAATGAATCCTTCCCTTGAAGGTTTCGAGCGTGGTATACTTACAAACACCGGGGCTGTTTCTGTTGACACCGGGATTTTCACCGGCAGATCACCAAAAGACAAATATATTGTGCTTGATGCAGTGAGTGAAAACACGGTTTGGTGGTCAACCATTGGTAAGAATGACAATAAGCCCATAACGCCTGAAATCTGGAGCCATCTGAAAGATGTTGTTATAAAACAGTTGTCGGAAAAGAAATTATACGTAGTTGATGCCTATGCAGGCGCTAACCCGGACTCAAGGTTAAGTGTGCGTTTTATTATGGAAGTTGCCTGGCAGGCACATTTTGTGAAAAATATGTTTATTCGTCCGTCTGATGAGGAACTAAAAGCATTCAATCCTGATTTTGTGCTGATTAACGGTTCAAAAGCAACCAATCCTGACTGGAAAGAGCAGGGTTTGAATTCGGAAAATTTTGTTGCTTTCAACCTGACTGAACGCATGCAGGTGATCGGTGGCTCCTGGTATGGCGGTGAAATGAAAAAGGGCATCTTCTCAATGATGAATTATTACCTTCCGCTCAAGGGGATAGCTGCAATGCATTGTTCAGCCAATATGGGTAAAGATGGTGAAGTTGCTATTTTCTTCGGCCTTTCCGGAACAGGAAAAACAACCCTTTCCGCCGATCCAAAACGTGCACTTATAGGTGATGATGAGCACGGCTGGGATGATGATGGTGTCTTCAACTTTGAAGGTGGCTGTTACGCGAAATGTATAAATCTGAGCGAAGAAAACGAACCGGATATTTTCCACGCCATCCGCCGCGATGCATTGCTCGAAAACCTGGTAGTCCGACCCGACAGCACCATCGATTTTGCCGATGCTTCAAAAACAGAAAATACCCGCGTCTCTTACCCTATTTATCATATAGATAATATTGTAAAGCCTGTTTCAAAAGGCGGACATGCTTCAAAAGTAATATTTCTTACTGCTGACGCATTTGGCGTGTTACCACCGGTTTCAAAACTAACGGCCGATCAGACTAAATATCATTTTCTTTCGGGATTTACCGCCAAACTCGCAGGAACCGAGCGCGGTGTAACAACGCCTCAGCCAACATTCTCTGCTTGTTTCGGAAATGCCTTTCTAACCCTGCATCCTACAAAATATGCAGTTGAGCTGGTAAAAAGAATGGAAAACGTTGGTGCAAAAGCTTACCTGGTAAATACAGGCTGGAATGGAACCGGCAAACGGATCTCTATTAAAGATACACGCGCTATTATTGATGCAATCCTTGATGGTTCAATCGATCATGCGCCTACTAAAATGATTCCTTTCTTCAACCTGGAAGTGCCTACACAGCTGCATGGCGTAAACCCGGGCGTACTTGACCCAAGAGATACTTACACAACCGCAGCAGTCTGGGACGAAAAAGCGAAAGACCTCGCGCAAAGGTTCATCAGTAACTTTGCAAAATATACCGACAACGATGAAGGTAAAAGCCTTGTTGTTGCTGGTCCGCAATTATAAAAGAATATTCGCACAACACAGGGGGGCAAATTGCCCCCTTTTTTATTTAAATTTGCATCGATTTATCCATCACTTGCGGGATTCTTTCTGACTTAAAGAACAATTCTTCTATTATTAAGTTACTTTAAACTTTTTACTTTGAACTT
>JAAXUD010000519.1 GCA_013336205.1 Lentimicrobium sp.
GCATCGGGTAGATACCTTACTATGGAATCCAGTAACTCTTCCATTCCAGTTCCGGCCTTGGCAGAACCAAATAAGAGCGGATAAACATCACACACCTGAATAAGTCTTGCTAATTGCCGGTCGAGTTGTATAAAAGGAGGTTCATTGCCTTCCAGAAAGCTATTCAACAATGCATCATCACTTTCAACCACCCGCTCAAGTAGCTGCGGATGCCTGTAATCAGCCTGCCACAAATTCCTGATCACAGCATCGTTTTGCCCTTCATTAACAACTTCCTGGAGCATTATCGGGGCAACCTTCAGTTCCTTTTCTATTGCACCGATCACTGCCGCGGTGTCGGCTCCAACTCTGTCAATTTTATTGATCAGAAAAATAACAGGAATCCCGCGTTCGCGTAATGCATGCCACAGCGTTTCGGTATGCGCCTGCACACCTTCCACCGCCGAAATCACAAGAATAACCCCATCAGGAACCCGCATGATGCGTTCTGCATCAGCCGAAAAGTCAACATGGCCGGGCGTATCGATCAGATTAATGCGGGTATTTTCCCATTCAAACGAAGTATGCGATGAGCTGACCGAGATGCCGCGCTCCTTCTCCACCGGCAGAAAGTCCATTTGCGTGGTGCCTTTGTCAACATTGCCCGGTTGCCGGGTTTGCCCCGACAAATACAAAAACTGCTCTGTAATGGTAGTTTTGCCGGCGTCGGCATGCGCCATAATGGCTATGTTGCGGAGGGGAAGTTGCACTGAAGTTTCGTTTACGGAGCAAAGTTATAAAATCAAACAGCGTGGGGTATTTATTCTGCCAACACAAACATCCCGGAAAACAACAAAAAAGCCTTTCCAGATTAGTTCTCTGCAAAGGCTTTTTTTGTACCCCGGGCCGGAATCGAACCGGCACGAGCTCACACTCATCGGTTTTTGAGACCGACGCGTCTACCAATTCCGCCACCGGGGCAGGTGAACAGGTATTAAGGGTGGCAAAGATACAATTTTTTGTGATTTCGCAATAAGAAATTACCGTGGATTATTGTCTTCTTTAGCCAGTACTTTTCTGAGATGATTTTTTCCTGCTGTGCTTTTTAAATATTTCTCCCTTTTTCCAACACAGGCAAAATCGTAATATAAACTCTTAACCAATTCCGCTACCGGGGCAGGTGAACAGGTATAAAGGGTGGTATAGATACATTTTTTGCAATTTCAAATATGTTCTAAATTAACTTACTTTCTCCCAAAATCTGCCGGTATTTCACCCCAATCTTTCGTCTCCCATTTCAGTATCGGATTATCCCAGGTGTTGTTCTGTAACCAGGCTTCTGCTCTTTGTATCAAATCGAGTAACGCTGCATTTTTTGCACCGGGCTTGATTTTCGTATTGGCCTTTTTCTTTTTAACCCAGGCTATGGCTGTTCGGGAGTCGGTGTAAACCGGTATCTTTAGTCCGTATTTCTTGAGATAACCCAAACCGTGAACAATGGCCAGAAATTCTCCAATATTATTGGTACCCTCAGGATAGGGCCCGCCATGAAAAATCCGCTTTTTTGTAATAGTCTCCACACCCTGATACTCCATGACGCCCGGATTTCCGGAGCAGGCAGCATCAACACATATACTGACCATATTTGCTTTGGCACCTGAGTTAGATACTGAGGTTTTTCCCTTTTTTAATTTATTAAAAGCAGGCGGTCCTGCGGAAAATGCCTCCTGCGCTTCCGTTTCACTTTCATAACTTTTATACCGCGCCGTTTCAAAACCGCTAACCTGGGATTCGCAATCTTTCCAGGTGGTAAAAATCCCGGTTTTTCTTCCTTTCCAGACCACATAAAACTTCTGTTTCTTCTCCATACTTTCCTGAAAGCGGTTTTTTACAGCTTGATTGCAAAAGTACAAACTGTTGGCTGCGAATTCGTATTTTTGTTCACCTCAAATCTCCGCCAATGAAACGCTTATTCTTTCAGGTTTGCCTGCTTGTCCTTTTGTTTTCCTGCCAAAGAGGCTTTATTTATAAGGAATATCACAAATTTGACAATTACACCTGGGGAAGGTTCGATAAGATTACGTTTTCAATTCCGGTAGAAAATGCCGGGACCACTGCCGATATTGTATTTACTATCAGGCATATCACTCAGTATCCTTACAAAAACCTGCC
The DNA here is from genome assembly GCA_013336205.1 of Lentimicrobium sp. Taxonomy (GTDB): domain Bacteria; phylum Bacteroidota; class Bacteroidia; order Bacteroidales; family Lentimicrobiaceae; genus Lentimicrobium. The sequence continues at coordinate 2,152 of JAAXUD010000519.1, forward strand.
GGTCAATATTATTCTGACAACTCCAGCGGGCGAAGAAAGGATTATTAAGAAAGACATACAGCTGAAGGATGAAAACGAGGAATTTAAAGGCAAGGTAGCCGGAGATTTGTGGGATGTGGAAGAAGTGCTGTGGCCGGCTTTTTATTTTACAGAGGCAGGTACCTACACCCTGGAATTTGAAAATCTGATTCCTAAAACAGGGATTCCCGGACTTGCAGATATAGGTGTATATGTGAAAACTGCCAGATAATCAGCGGTGTATAATTCATTCCTGGTTTATTTCCCCGGCCAGTATTTTCAGGGCTGTTTGCTTGTCGATCTCCAGTTGTTTGCGCAATATTTCAAGCGTGGCGAATTTCTTTTCGTTGCGGATCCTTTTTAACAGTTTTACGGTGATGGTTTCGTAATAGATGTCCTCGTCAAAATTGAAAATATTGGTTTCAATGGTTAATTTGTGCGCATTAATTGTTGGCCGCATGCCGATGTTAGTCATCCCGGTCATTTCCCTGCCCTTCACAATAACTTTTGACACATAAACGCCCATACCGGGAATCAGTTTGTTGGGGTCATCAATAAACAGATTGGCAGTGGGATAACCTATAAGTTTTCCAATCTGGTTTCCCCTCACAACCTGGCCTGTAACCTGATAATCGTATCCTAATAAGGAATTGGCTTTTTCAATATCCCCTTCCTGCAAGAGCCAGCGTACAATTGTAGAGCTGATTTTTGAGTCTCCGGCCACCATCTCACTCACCCTGTCAACCCTAAAACCAAGTTTTTCACCCATCCGGTGAAATTGTTCTATACTGCCACTCCGGTTGTGGCCAAATCCATGATCATAGCCAATAATTACCATTTCGGGCGCAATAATCTTAGCCAGCATTTCTATAAATTCCTCAGCTGAATGTTTTGCAAATTCCTGGTCAAAAGGGATTTCAAGCAGAAAGGAAACGCCGGATTCTTCGAAAATCTTTCTTTTCTCTGCCCTGGTATTCAGGAGGTAGACCTGCT
>JAAXUD010000084.1 GCA_013336205.1 Lentimicrobium sp.
CTTACGGCGATGCGGCAGTTAAAAGCGATGATCAATGGGTTGTTTACGACCGTTTAAATTGCTCCTGTGCTCAGGATGGTAACGGATGCACCGGGGAATGTAACGAGTTCGGCAACATTCCTTTCAATAAAATCGGAATCTTCCTGCTCGAACCGGGCAGTTCTTCAGGTCTGGTAAGGTTTCCTCACCCGCGTTTGATCGGAAAAATCGTTGAAAAAATAAAGGAGAATGGCGGTTTGATTATGTCGAATGAAATTACTACCGGCATTGGAAGAACCGGTAAATGGTTTGGATACCAACACTATAACATCCATCCTGATATTGTTGCTATGGGCAAGGGACTCGGCAACGGTTACCCGGTGAGTGCCACAGCAGTTTCAAAGGACATCGCCGATAAACTTTTACTGTCGGATTTCCACTACTCCCAGTCGCACCAGAACGATCCGCTGGGCGCAGTGGTTGCCGGTGAAGTAATTGATATAATCCGGGAAGGGGAGCTTATCCGTGAATCGGAAGAAAAGGGTCAATACCTGTTTGAGAATTTTATGAACATGAAACGTGAGTTCCCTTTAATACAGGAGGTAAGGGGACGCGGAATGATGCTGGCTATCGGATTCCGTGAACATACTACCCGGATTTATGAAGAATTGCTGGAAAGGGGATTTATTGTGGCAAGGCGGCCCAATGCCGAAGTGCTGAGGCTGGATCCTGCTTTTACCATTGAAAAAGAAACACTGGATCTGTTTCTCTCGGCGTTTCGTGAAATTCTCAGCAAACTGAACGAACCAGGTTAAACCCGGAGGAAGCATACTGTGATGCTTGGGAGCACAAAACCTAAATCTCATAAAAAATGAAAAAGATAATATCCTTTACCTTGCTGATGATCGTTTCTTTTATGGTCTTTTCGCAGGGCCTGAAAGAAAAATGGATTTTCAAAACCAATGGACGGGTTTATAGTACACCTGCCGTTTCAGGCAATGCAGTGCTTTTTGGAAGCGGAGACAGTTGCTTTTATTCGGTAGATAAATTAAGCGGAAAACTGAATTGGGCATACCGCACCAACGGGCCGGTTTATTCTGATCCTGCCGTTTCGGGCAAAGTGGTAATCTTTGGCAGTGCCGATGGAAATCTTTATTCTCTTGATATTCAGACCGGAAAACTGAACTGGAAATTTGCTGCGGAAGGCGAAAAGATGCTGGATATGTGGGATTATTACCTTTCTTCCCCTAAGGTCAGCCAGGGAGTAGTATACTGGGGCAGTGGCGATGGGTTTATGTATGCCATTGATTGCAACAGCGGAAAAGTGAAATGGAAATTCAAATCGGGCGGAATCATACATGCCACACCCGCCATTGCAGACGGGATTGTCTATTTCGGCGATTATGCAGGCAACTTCTATGCGCTGAATGCTGAAAGCGGAATGCAGGTGTGGCAGTTCCGGACTGTCGGTGATCTGTATTTCCCGAACGGAGAGGTTCAGAAGGGTGCCATCGTCGACAGCGGTACGGTTTACTTTGGTAGCCGCGATTACAATATTTATGCACTCGATGTCAAAACCGGCCGCGGAAAATGGAATATGAAAGAAGTGGGTAGCTGGATAATCGCAACTCCGGCTATTTACCACGATAATATTTACTTCGGCACCTCTGATACACACAGATTCTATTGCCTGCGAAAAGCCGATGGTAAGATAATCTGGCAAATCCCATTGCCAATGAGGGTATACGGTTCTGCTGCAGTGAATAACAACATCCTCTGGTTTGGATGTTTCGATGGAAAGCTGAGGGGCGTTGATCCTCTTACCGGAGAAATTAAATATGAATATCAGACAGTAGGTTCAAAGGAAAACTATACTAAAGTTTACGGTGTTGACGGGAAGTTCAGAAAGGATTTTGAGCTATACGGGAAAAATTATCTTGAAGCTGAACGTACCATCCACAGCCTCGGTTCAATTCTTTCAACACCGGTAATTGATGACAATACCCTTTATTTCGGCAGTTCCGATGGCGGCTTGTATGCAGTGCCGGTTGAATAGGTTTGCCGGCCGTCAATAAGGGTTCAACCGCCTTATCTGCGCTCTTAACCATCAGATATACACGATCAACCTGTTTGATTTTCAGGCCGGCAACCCTTGGAATATATTTGCAGCTCATTCATAGACAAATCTTAAAAACAAACCAAAATGAGCTTCAAAACCATTGCAATCTCCCTTCTTTGCAGCACGATGATGCTTGCTGCGAATGCCCTGTCTAATCCTGATAGTTTAACTACGATGGACAAAAACATTGCGCAAATGACCGGCTTTTACGCAACAGATACAATTATCGTGGTGCTCCCTGATGACTATTCCATCAATGCGCGTGATGAAGCAGAGATAAGGAATTTTGTTTTCTGGAAACAGAAACCAGTGTATGTTTTTAAAAATGAATCAGACCTGACGCCTTCCGATTTTCATAAGCACCTTCAATTCTTTGGTCCCTGTTTCAGATTTACATACCCGCTTGCTTCAGAAATACCGTTTACCATAGATGCCCTGGGATTCTCATTCAACGGCATCGCCTATCAGCAGCCGGATGATGCTTTCTATTACATGAACTCTTCGGGTAACCGACTCTTCACCTGTCGCAATGGGGAGAACATTCCATTGCTATATGTCCGGCATATGGCGGGTGCATACCAGCGCTATATTTTCAGTGGCAACAGCGTGGTCTTACCGGTTGTGCCCGAAGAAGCAGTGCAGCGCATTGCATCAAGGGTGTGGTTTAATATCGGGCGCATGGCCGCAGTTTCACAGAATTTATAGCATCATTGGTTTTTCCAAAACAGCCTTCTTCTTTGAGAAAAACAGTTTCACGATGGGTAAAAAAACCTGAAAAAATGAGAAAAAATTTCAAATCAGTTATTCTTACGGCGTTGTTGCTTTTGCAAATACTTTTCACTGTGAAAAGCTGGTCGCAGCCTGCCGGGTTTGTAGCCATGGATGATAGTGTAAAACTAATGGTCAGGTTCTATGAAACCGACACCATTGTTGTGGTTTTGCCTGATGGATGCAACATAAAACCGGAAGACTCTGTTGCGGTTTGTGGTTTTGTTTTCTGGAAGGAAAAGCCGGTCTATGTTTTCCGGCAGGAATCAATGCTTAAAAAGGCAGATTATGAAAAGCACCTGCAGTATTTCGGGCCTTGTTTTCGTTTTTCAAAAGCCGCATTGGCCGGACTTCCCCTTGGAATTGAGCATAATGGGTTTTCATATAAAGGCAGGCTGTTCAGGCAGCCCAACGATGCCTTTTACTTCATAAACATGCAGGCAAGCCGGATTTATACCTGCCGCAACGGGGAGGGGCAATCGCTGGCATATATAGGGTTTATGGCCGGAGCTTACCAGTTTTATGTATTCAGTGGTAATCAGATTATTTACAGTGGATTTCAGACTGATGGCAACACGAGTCTTCAACTGAATGATATGGATGCCCTTCGCGATGCTTATTTCGGTCCCGATAGCTATCGGGATCAGGTTAGAGGCCTTTTCGCTGATTTTTATATTGCATCCTCTATTTCTGATACCTCCGGTTTTAATAATTCAGTAAAGGACTTTGATGACTTTGTAAGCGGGCTTTGCAGGTATCTTGATGTTGAATCTGCATCACTCCCCCGTTTTGTTACTTATTTTTATCAGACAAGAGAAGAACTACAGTATTTTATTGCTGCCCCGCTCTGGTCAACCATTCATGGAAAGTCATTCGGAGATATCAATCACATTACCGGGCTGAACATGGATATCTGCAAACACGAGGCTGGCCATAGTATTATTGGTTCTGCCATCGGGAAAGCACCATCAGCGTTTTTTGATGAAGGTTTTCGACAGGCCTCTGATTATTACTTTAGCAGTGAAGCCTATAAACACGATCTTGAGGTTTTCAGAGCACACAGGAATAACCTGTCCGTTGAACTGATCACCGGCGAATCAGTGCTCTTTTTCAGGGGAATGGAGAATTATAGCGTAGCCGGTATTTTCACCCATCACCTGATTCAACTCGCCGGTTTGGAAGCGTTTAAAGCTGCCTACCGCGAAAACCGGATGGAAGCTCTGATTGGTGAATTGGGGTACGATTGGCAAAAGCTCATTGATGACCTGAACGCGAAAACCATTAGCTTGTAAACGGCAGAAAAGCATCAGCAAATTAGAATCACATGAACAGCAAATCACTTAAACCCCTGGCCCTGTTTTTTGCGCTGGGTGGTGTCTGGGATACCATTGCAGGCTTTCTTTATATTTTTGTAATCGGGACAGGCCGCAATATCGATAATCCACCGATGGATTCTTTTTATTCCATTTTTCTGGGATCTTTCTTTCTCTGCTTTGCTTACCTGCAGTTTATGTCTGCATTGAATATCAGACGGTATGCTTTTATTGTGGGGTGTCTGATAATTGGCAGGGTTTTCTATATTGTGCTGCTTTATTCCTATATGGTTTTTGTTCCCAGGTTCCCCGATACATTCTGGTTCACCGTAATCATCGACGGGTTTCTGACGATAAGTTACCTTACTTTTGCTGTGAAAGGTGGATTGAGCTTAAGGGATTTATTCCTTCCTGAAATTAAATGATCATAACTGATCCCGGATTTAAATCAAACAATTAAACTTTGGTTGTACCATGAAAAGAGTGTTGATTTTTTCCCTGTTTTTTGTTTTGATTTCGGGATGCCAGGCTCAGGTAATGCATGTCAAAACAATTTAAGAATAAGCTTTTATGCAATGATTGTTAAAGCAACAAAATTCGAGAAAATATTCCGGGAGTCAGAAATTGTTCTCACCGAAGGGGCATTGGCTGTAAGATTAAAATCGGAATACCATATCACCATGGATAAACACATTGCCCAGGGTGCAATAATTTATTCTTACCCCAAATTACTTGAAAGTCTTTACAATCAGTATATTAACATTGCAGTCAGGCATAAGCTGCCAATTATGCTTATGACTCCAACCCGAAAAGCCAATTTCATTTCAATTGCAGAGTCTGCCTACAGCAGTGAAAATGTAATTGCTGACAATTGCAGATTTTTAAATGAGATCAGGGATCAATATCCGGATTACTCCGGCAGGTTGCTTGTTGGTGGTCATTTGGGTTGCAGGGGCGATGCCTATAGCGGTGAAAATACGCCAGGAGTTGACGAATCATTTGAATTTCACAGGGTACAGACGGGTGTTTTTAAAACACAGGAGATTGACTTCCTGTTTGCCGGTATTATGCCTGCTGCCAATGAGGCGCTTGGAATGTCCATGGCCATGGCTGAAACCGGAATACCCTACATCATCAGTTTTATGATTCGCGGCGATGGTTGTCTGCTCGACGGAACCCCCATAAGCGATGCCATCAGAAAAATTGATTCCGGAACGGAAAATAAGCCCTTTGGCTATATGACAAACTGTGTACATCCAACCAATCTCCGACGCTCACTCGGTAACGTGAAAAATATCGGGAAGCCTGAAATGTCAAGATTTATAGGGATACAGGCCAATGCATCACCCATGAGCCCTGAAGAACTTAACAACAGCTGTTTAGTGCATCAGGATGACTTTAACTGCCTGGTAGATGAAATTATGTGGCTCCGCGATAATTCCGGATTCCGGATTTTTGGCGGATGTTGCGGAACAGACGATGTATTTCTCGAAAAACTGGCTGAAAAGCTGGCAAATGTGAGCTGAATAAAAAAAGGATTCGTGTCTTCCCAAAACTGTTAATGCCGGCCCGCAGCTGAATCGCTTCATCTGGGGAAAAATGATACTTACTGATCATGAATAAGCAAATTGAAGTGCAAAATCGGCAAAGGAAACGACCGGAACTCAACGAAAGTATTTCACCTGATGATTTTACCGCTTTCTATTGGCTTAAGGAAGAACTTACTGAATTTTGCAGATTGGTCAAGATACGTTCCTCCGGGAGTAAAACTGAAATCAGTGCAAGGATTCTGAAGTTTCTTGAATCAGGGGAAACCTCAGAATCAACATTATACAGCAAGATCCGGCCAACTTCAGAATTCGACTGGAATCGTGAAACCCTGACACCGGAAACCCTCCTGACTGACAATTACCAGAACACCGAAAACGTCAGACGTTTTTTCAAAAGTAATATTGGTCCGCACTTCCGTTTTACCGTTACTTTTATGAACTGGATAAAGCAGAACAGCGGGAAGAGTCTGAAGCAAGCCCAAAATCAATGGATTTACTTTAATGATCTCAAAAAAAATAAAACCTTTAAAACTGAAATTGCCCCGCAGTTTGAATACAATCGTTTCATCAGGGATTTTTTAGCCGATAATCCTGGTATGACCCTGAAAGAAGCAATTGAACACTGGAAAATTACTAAAAATGAGCCTGGAAGCAATCAATATTCGCGTCGCTGAATTAAGCGATATGTCCAACCTGGTGGTTTTAAAGCAGCAGGTTTGGGTAGCCACTTACGCAGAGGAGGGAATAAGAGCTGAATTTTCGGATTACCTGCTGGCAACATTTACCCTGGAAAATGAAAAAGCCTTGCTGGAAAATACTCAGAAAAAAACGCTGGTAGCTGAGCATAATGGCCATTTGATTGGTTGTGCAGTGATAGCCTTTGATGAAGTATGCCCCCTCCCGGCTAACGGACATAATCCCGAAATAGCAGTTTTGTATGTATTGGAGCGCTTTACAGGAATGGGATTGGGCAAGATCCTGCTGGATAAAGCACTTCAGGAAATAAAAGAATCGGGGTTTGATGCCGCCTGGCTCACCGTTTATCATAAAAATGAGAGAGCAATAGATTTTTATAAAAAATATGGATTTACCGATATTGGTATAGCCTTTTTTGAAATGCAGGGTAATCAATATGAAAACAGGGTTCTGATCAATCATTTTTAGAAATCTGAATAAAAAGACCTGAATGGATAATTTCAAAAAGAGCATCGACAAACAAATTGCTTCCAATCGGGGAAAAAATCTTTTTCATGATGGCGTGCCTGCTTCCAACGAATTTATTGAGTTATTGGTTGAAAACCTGAAAGAAATAAATAATGTATCGGATGAGCAGGAGCAGGAACTGATTGAATATACTGCCGATAGAGTTTTACAGGAGTTTTGTCGGATAAATCAGTATTATTCATTTGGTAAAGCTGAAAAGAAAGCGTTAAGGGATATTTATGCTGTACTTTTTTCAAGCATCAGAAACAGCAACGCATCTATAGCAGCATTGTCGGAAAATCATTTAAAAAACCTCCGGAACTTCCTATATAAAACCAACCCGTTTGCCGGAAAAATCTATCCGCAGCAGAATGAAGCGCTGGAAGCGGTTGCCTGCTCCGAATACACACCGGAACTTCAGCTGGAAATTCTGAACCTGAATGTCAGGGAGTTAATGGAGCCAGTGCTTGATATTGGCTGTGGCCGTCAGGGAAACCTGGTGAAATACTTGCGGGAAGAAGGTATTGAAGCATATGGATTTGACCGGCTACCGGATGATCTGTCCTATCTGACTTCTGCCGACTGGCTTGAATACCCTTATGGTGAATCAAAATGGGGCACCATTGTCAGCAATCTCGGATTTTCGAATCATTTTCATCACCATCATTTAAGAGAGGACGGCGATTTTTTAAAGTATGCAGAAAAATATATGGAGATACTCCGGTCGCTGAAACCGGGTGGCTGTTTTCATTATGCCCCGGGTTTGCCATTTATTGAATCCTATCTTAACAAGGATTTATATCAGTTATCGGATCAACCTTTTGGAAGGGAAGGTTTCAAATCAATAATAATCAAAAGGTTATCCTGATTCGTATTTTCGCAGGTATCAGATGCTTTCCCGGGGGTTCAATTTCACCGGTTCTCCCAACAGTCAGGGGAATAGAAGCCTATGCTAACATTTAATGTTGTTTTAGTTTCCTGGCATAAAAAGGAATTGCTATTTTCTTCTTTTTAAATACCGAATCCTGATTTCCAATATCCCTCAACTAAAAACTTAAGCAATCTCAATTCCCGGCTTGTGTTCTGCGGCACCGTTTTTCTTGCAGGGTATACAAGGCGGGTGTAATTTTGCGGCATCAAATTAAACGAATTATGAAACAAACTATAAATACTTCCTGGAACGGCAATATGCAGTTTGATGCATTGGTTGGCGATCATCACATTATTATGGATGCCAGCCCCGAAGTGGGTGGAAGCAATGCCGGTGCAAGACCCAAAGCACTGATGCTGGCCTCGCTGGCAGGCTGCACCGGAATGGATGTAATCTCCATCCTGAAGAAAATGCGGATCGAACCGAAAACGTTCAACATAATAATTGAAGCCGAATTAACCGAAGAGCATCCCAAACATTACAGTGGTATGCACCTGATTTACGAATTTTCAGGAGAAGGATTGGAGGAAGAAAAGCTTAAGAAAGCCATTGATCTTTCCCAGGACAGGTATTGCGGTGTATCGGCGGTCTATCGCAAAGCGATGCCACTTACTTACGAAATCAGGATTCTGGCTTAAGAAAAGAGACTGAGGGACTAAGAGACTTAGAGATAAGGGGAGCTTCATTAAAAGATTTATCAAAATCTGTTTTTCAATTATAAACAAACCAAAAACAATAAT
>JAAXUD010000520.1 GCA_013336205.1 Lentimicrobium sp.
CCTGGATTGTGCACCATGAAAGAATCTGCTATTGTTGCGAAAGGTGCAGACAGACTACCGGCATGAAAAATTATCAAATCACCTGAAAGTCCTTGCTGAACAATGGCCTCCTGATGGTGACAGGATAACAGGGATAAAAAGAAGATGAATAGCAGTATGAAAATGCCTGATTTAGTCTTTTCCATTGGCTGTTAATTCTTTGACCAGCAGTTGGAAATGCGTCTGCATAATCGCATCCATTTTTTCATGAAAAAGATCAAAAGCCCGGATCAGGCGCTGACCTTCAACTGTAAGGCTCGTGCTTCCACCTTCTATACCACCGCGGCATTTTTCGAGTAAGGCAAATCCGAGGCGTTGCTCAATGGCTTTCAGGTCGTTCCAGGTTCTGCGGTAGGTTATCCCTAGTTTTTCGCAAGCTGCGGTTAATGAACCTTCCTGGTCGATGGCTTTAAGAATCTTCCATTTGCCATCGCCAAACAATCCGTCTCCTGATTCATCGGTAAACCAGATTTTATATTGAAGCCTCAGGTTTTCGTAGTTATTTGTTGCCATATTACCTGTCGTTATGATATTTTTTTCATATCGTGCTCTTGAAAAAAGACAGCATGGTTAACTGTCTTTTTATTTTTTACCTGTAAAGACAGCGATAAGAAGTGTCTCCCTTCATCCTGACTTTAAACTTTACGTTGGCTGGAACTATATATGTTTCAAATGGTTTGAAGTTGGTCCATGCTGTTTCGCCTGGCAACATTACATCCATTTCGCCGGAAGTCACAGTCATATACTCAACTGTTGAAGTTCCAAACTCATATTCACCGGCCTCCATAACGCCAACTGTTGCGGGTCCTTCATTCGTTTCAAAGGCAATAGATTTTACTTTTCCATCAAAGTATTCGTTTGTTTTAAACATGGCAGCTTGGTTAAAATTTGTGACAAAGCTAAAGAAATAAATTGCTTGATTGCACAGGGATTTCTGAATGTTTTTATAATTTTCTGAGGTCTATGATTTCATCATCCCCGGGCAGTTCACAAAAAATGAAGTTGATTATTTTTTCTGCAACTTCGGCTGGCCGGCTCAACAAATTATGCTGATACAATTGCTCAAATCTGGGTTTCATCGGAAAATCAGCATCATTGGTATTCCTGAGCCTGCCTTGCATAGGAGTGTCAACTATACCTGGCGCAATTGATAAAACCCTTACAGGGTGAGGCTTTTGTTTCTGCTCAAGGTTTAAAACCCGGGTAAACATCTCCAGGCCAGCCTTACTACTGCAATAGGGTCCCCATCCGGCATAAGGTGATGCTGCAGCTCCTGAGCTAATATTGACAATACTTCTAGGTATAACCAATTCTCTTGTGTGCTTTATAAATTCATTGGACAGGAGCATTGGCGCCAAAAGATTAACATGAATAAGCTGCTGCAATTCATCGTTATCATAATTACCAGCCGGACATACAGGCTCAATTATACCCGCATTATTAATCAACGAGATGGCTGAAATCTGATCTTTGTCCATTAACTTAAAGATTTCATTCATCAACCCTGGAATTAGTCCGGATTTGCCAAGGTCAGTTTCAAAATACCATAAACTGGTTTGAATTGAAGATGCCAATTCAATGAGCGATTCATTCCGTTTTCTTGAAATGCAAAAAACAGTATGCCGCTCAAGAATAAGTTTCCTGGCAATAGCTTCACCAATTCCGGAAGAAGCACCTGTAACAATATAAATTTTCATTTCAGTTTTGATTTGGGTTATTACCAAAATGCCTTACTCTGTATGAACAATTGAATGGGATTGATGTTTAGAAAGTTTGTATACTAACTGCCTGAAAAATTAAATTTCTTCCTCCAAATGAATAATGCAATTTTCACTTTCGAATACCCGGCCAACGAGCCGGTAAAGACTTATTCACCGGGTTCACGCGATCGCAAAGAACTTCAGTCAGAGCTGGACAGGCTTTCAGGTCAACAGGTTGATATCCCGCTTATTATCGGTGGGAAGGAAATTCGTACCGGAAATACCGAAGAAATCAGAATGCCTCATGATCATGGTCATGTGCTTGGACGATATCACAAGGCAGGGCCGGCTGAAGTTAAAATGGCGGTGGAAGCAGCCCTGAAAGCCCACAGGCAGTGGGAAACATTTTCTTATGTTGAAAGGCTTTCGGTTACTATCAAAATAGCCGAACTGATTGCCAAAAAATACAGGTATCGTTTGAATGCAGCCACCATGCTTGGACAAAGTAAGAGTGCTTACCAGGCTGAGATCGACAGTGCATGTGAAACCATTGATTTTTTGAGATTTAATGCGCATTATATCTCAGATATTTACAACGAGCAACCACATTCTGATTCTGGTTTCATCAACAGGATTGAATACAGGCCGATTGAAGGTTTCATTTTTTCGCTGACCCCCTTTAATTTCACTGCAATTGCTTCTAATCTGAATATGTCGCCTGCGGTAATGGGCAATACACTGTTGTGGAAGCCTGCAACAACTTCTATTTTATCCAATTATGTGTTGATGGATATTTATAAAGAGGCTGGGTTACCGGATGGGGTTGTGAATTTTATTCCAGGGCCGGGTTCCGTTATTGGCAATGCAGTCTTTTCTGACAGGCATTTTGCCGGATTACATTTTACAGGCTCAAATATAACGTTTAACAGGCTTTGGCAGATGGCTGCCCAAAATCTTCATAATTATAAATCTTACCCAAAAATAGTTGGCGAAACTGGTGGTAAAGACTTTATTGTGGTGCATGCATCAGCCCGGGTCGATGAAGTTGCTACAGCAATTGTACGGGGTGCATTTGAATACCAGGGACAAAAGTGTTCTGCAGCTTCCAGGGCCTATATTCCAGATTCACTCTGGCCTTCTGTAAAAGCACGGATTGGTGAAATGTTGTCAGAGATAACGCTTGGTGATGTCCGTGACTTCAGCAATTTTATGAATGCGGTAATTGATGAAGGTTCTTTCGACAATATTATGCATTTCATAGATCTGGCCAAGAATTCAACAGAGGCTGAAGTAATCTTTGGTGGTAAAGGGGATAAAACGAAAGGCTTTTTTGTGGAACCTACCATTATTCAAACTACCAACCCTCATTTTATAACCATGGAAGAGGAGATATTTGGTCCGGTACTTACAGTTTTTGTC
>JAAXUD010000085.1 GCA_013336205.1 Lentimicrobium sp.
TTCATCATCTTCGGCAATAAGAATCTTTAATGGACGCAGTGATTGATTTTTATCATTTACAATTAATTCAAACGATGAGCTTTTCAATAAATTACCACTTCGTTTAAAAGGTATTGAAAAACTAAACGTTGAACCTATACCTGCCATACTTTCTACCCAAATCCTGCCACCAAGCATTTCAACATAAGCCCTGGAAATTGAAAGACCCAGTCCGGCTCCTTCATAATTGCGTGAAAGCTGCTCACTTCCCTGTCTGAATCTTTCAAAAATCAGCTCAAGCTTATCGCTTTGTATGCCTGCCCCGGAGTCTTTGACATAAAATTCAAGAAAATTATCATTTCTTGCACATCCCAATTCTACAAATCCGGAATTTGTAAACTTTATCGCATTTTTTACCAGATTTGTGAGCACAGCATAAACTTTTTCAATATCGGTAACAATTGTTAAATCTTTTTCGGATACTTTATTATTTAGTGAAAATTCAACCCCTTTTCTCAAAAGCTCGGGTTTAAAAAAGTTATAGATAAATGTCAGTTGTTCATTTATTTTAGTCTCAGCATATGATATTTTTACCAAACCTGATTCAATCTTTGAGATGTCTATAATATCGTTGATTATATTCAGCATCCGGTCACCGCTTTCCTCTATTATTTGAATATACTCCATTTGCTGCAAGCCAGAAAGGCCTGGCATTTTAAGCAATTCAGTAAAACCAAGAATACCATTCATGGGCGTGCGTATTTCATGGCTCATATTGGCCAGAAAAGCTGATTTTAAACGATCACTCTCTTCAGCCCGTTCTCTGGCTTCAACTAACTCCAGTTCAGCTTTTTTTCTTTCTGTTATATCGCGGCAAATCACGTAAGAGTTAACGTAATTGCCTTCAGCATCGTAATTAAACCTTGCATTATCTTCGCGCCAGATAAAATGACCCTGTTTATGCCTGGCCCTAAACCTGTAGGTCAGTTCACTTTCCTTCAACTTAATGGCATTGTGAATTTGTTCAATCAACTCATCCCGGTCGTCGGGATGTATCAGGTGATAAATCATATCATACCCACTGTACTGCTCTTCTTCTGAAAAGCCAAGTTGCTTCAGGTAAGATGGAGATGCGTAGTGAATTCTGTTATCTGCGCCCAGAATTAGAATTCCATCAGTGGTATTTTCAGCTATAAGCCTGAACTTTTTGTCACTTTCGTGCAAAGCAGCTTCGGCTTTTTTACGGTCGGATATATCTCTTGTAATATTTAGCAGCGCCGGCTGACCCAGATAATTGATCAGTAATACTTTTACTTCAACATCCCTTAATCTTTGCTCTTTATCGAGAATTCTTGTGTCATAATCTATACGACCATTTGCATTCAGAATTTCCAATCTTTCCTTCAAAAGATCTTCAGTTAGTGACGGCTCCAGTGCACAGATATCCAGGGATAAGAATTCCTCTTTAGTATAGCCAAAGTTTACTGACGCGGCTTCATTTGCCTCAATAAAAACAGGGTGACCTTTATCCTGAATTTGCAGGATGGAAATACTGTCTTTATTGGCATTAAAGAGCATACGGTATTTCTCTTCATTGGCTCTCAGTTCATTTTCAGCAATTTTACGTGCGGTATTATCACGTCCGATTCCGATCAGGCCTATTATTCGGTTATCCTTGTCACGCAAAGGCAATTTAGACGAAAGGAGCCAGATTTTCCGGTCTTCTTTATCCAAAATATACCCTTCGAGGTTTAAAAGCGCTACACCGGTTTTCATAACCTGCTGGTCTTCCTCGTAATATTTTTCGGCCATTTCTTTAGGATAAAAGCCAAAATCATCTTTTCCCAACACATCCTCTTCCGATCCGGCGCCCATCAATCTTAGCTCAGCTTTGTTGGCGAGGGTTTTACGCGATTGCATGTCTTTCGTGTAAACCGCGTCCGGAATGTTGTCAATAAGCGTCCGCAGCAACAAACGTTCATTCAGAGCCGCCTCTTCTGCTTTTTTTAGGTCTGTAATATCAACCGACATAGAAAGTACTGCAGGTGTTTTATCCAATCCAAATTTTATTGGCTGTAGCGAATTCAGGAACCATTTAACCCCAGTTGTAAAAGAAACCTTTATTTCCTGTTTAATTGGTACATCGTTAGTAATTACAGTCTTATACATTTCAATTAGTTGACTTACCTGACTATCAACCACATAATAACTTATATTCTTGCCAATCATAGCTTCCGGCGACCCTCCTGACATATTCTTAACAGCATTCTCATTAACGAATAAAAAAACACCTTCGGCACTAATTACACTAAATGATTCATGCATTGTATCAACCAACTTGTGGTATTTGCGCTCACTTTCAATTAAAGTTTCCTCAGCAGTTTTTCGCTCAGTGATATCTATAGTTGTTCCGATTAATCGCACAGCCTTGCCTGCTTCATCACGCTTAACAGCCTTACCCCTGACCAAAACCCAGCACCAGCTGCCATCTTTGGCCTTCATCCTTATATCAACAGAAATTTTTGGACTTGTATTATCAATGCATGCCTGAATACTTTGAGCAGCCATCTCATAATCGTCAGCATGAAGAAGCGATTTCCACGTATTTATGTTATTTTCAAATTCACCCGATTCATAACCCAACATTCTGAAAAAACCAGGGCTGTAATATACGAAACCAGTGGTAACCTCATAGTCCCATAGGCCATCGTTGTTGGCATCCATGGCCAGACTGAACTGCTCTTCACTTTTCAGAAGTGCTTGATTTGATTTGTGTTGCATTATAAAAACTATGTCAGATCATTGAAGTTATAAATTTATTTTCCCGTTAGCATACGCCGGATGATAACATTTAACAGAAATCCTTCCTGCCTATTTGCAGATTTCATAGAAAAACGATCACTAATTGCCGGACTTTGTTACTGGCATTTCACCACAGGATATCTTATCAACGAAGCTACTATGGTAGCATCTGAAAAAAAAGTCCAAAACAGCTTCAGCTGTTGCGTGGCAAAAACATTTTCAAGCTGAATTCTGTTTGAAATTTCAGGAACCATACCTTTAATTTCAAGATGATTGCTCATATTCTGTTTTTTATACAATATTACTCAATTTATCCAACTGATGATTTCAAATCAGAGAATCACCTTCTAAAAAGAAATTGCAGGTGATCAAAAAAATGATGATAAAAGGTATTCCGTTGGATTACGACTATTCTCAAACCGCTTTTCAAGCTGTTTATAAATGAAATCCCTTTATCACGCGTCTGGCTCAACTTCTTAATATTCTTTAATCAAACAATATTTAATTTGTAACAACTGACTTTTAATTTATTAAGGCATTATCGATAACTTTCTGTAGAATAACAATTTCTGCTTCAGAATTTACTGTTACGCAAAAAAAATGATGTATATTTACCCTATTAAACAAAAGTTGAGCGATTTTAGTGCATCGGAAAATCGCTTTATTCAGGCAAATCCCGATTTGGAAATTTTTGCAATTCGCCAAAGGCTTGAAAATATATTAAATTGAATTGCTTACAATTACCTGATCGATTGAGTGGTTTTTTTTCAGATCGTTCAATTTGGGTTAAAACTAAAATGCTCTCCTGCTTTCATTAACGGCTTTTATTCGCGAATTAAATTCAACCGTTTACTATGAATAAAATCAGGTTCGAATATAAGTTTACAGCCATTTATATAATTCTGGGACTGCTTTGGATTGTTTTCTCCGACAGGTTTCTTAACTCAGTGATTACTGACCAGGACTATCTGACTAAGATTCAAACTTACAAAGGCTGGTTTTATGTAATAGCAACTGCGTTTTTGTTTTTCTTCTATCTGAGAATGCATCTTGTTAAACTCCGCAATGCTGAAAAGAAAGCTATTGAAAGTGACCGGTTGAAAACTGCATTTCTGCAAAATATTTCTCATGAAATCCGCACCCCCATGAATGGCATCATCGGTTTTGCCGGATTGTTAAAAGAAGATGGATTGCCTGTCGAACAAAAGAAAGAATACATCGAAATTATAAATAGCAGTTCAAATCGCCTGCTAAACCTTGTAAACCAAATACTTGACATTAGCCTGATTGAAACCGGAAGCAGTCAGGTTTTGAAACAGCCGGTTTTATTAAACACACTGATGGATGAAATCCATAAAAGTTGGTCGCCTAAGATTAAAAAGGAAGTAATTCTATCATTGTCAAAGGGTTTAAATAATTTGTCAGATTGTGTAAATACAGATGAATACAAGTTGAAACAGATTCTGAATAACCTGGTAGGAAATGCTGTGAAATTTACGGACTCCGGGTATATTCGCATGGGCTATTCCGTTAAGGAAAATGATCTGGAGTTTTATATTGAGGATACTGGCTTAGGAATTCCTTCGGAGCATCACAGCGATATCTTCAAGCCTTTTCGCAAATCCGAACCTGAAACAAACCGTTTTTATGAAGGTGCCGGCGTGGGACTGGCTATCTGTAAAGGTAATCTTGAATTGCTCAACGGGAGAATTTATATGCACTCAGAACCAGGAACGGGCTCTGTATTCCGTTTCACCATTCCCTATGAACCTTTGAGTCTGAATAATTCCTTTGTTGAACCCGCAAACAGCTTATCTTCTTTTGAAGGAATGAAAGTATTGGTAGCTGAAGATGAAATGTTGAACTTTACATATATAGAAGAATTACTTTTAGGCACAGGAATAGAAATACATCACGCACTCAACGGAAAGTCTGCAGTTGAATTATGCCAAAACAACAGTAACTTTGACCTGGTGCTGATGGACATCAGGATGCCGGTTATGAATGGATATGAAGCAACCAGGCTGATAAAAGAATTAAGACCGGGGCTTCCGGTTATTGCACAAACAGCTTATATAACCAATGAAGAAAGGCACAAAGCCATCGAGGTCGGTTTTGATGCATTCTTATCAAAGCCTTTTCTGAAAGAAGAGCTTCTGGAAGTCATGGAGAAACAATTCATAGAATATCGTGCCAAAAGAAATCTATGATGAGGCCTGCATTACAATATTTTATTTTTTTCGGGTTGTTTTGTTACTTCCTCATTCTGGGAAATATATCATCTTTTGCCCAGTCTGAAACAAAAGACCTGAAAGATGTATTCAAAGAATGGAAAGATGACACCTTAAGCATAAATGAACATAAACTTAAAGTAGGGAAAACTTACTTTTCGATATTGCCGGTGATTGGATACGGTCCTGCCAATGGATTTGTTGCAGGCGGAGCTGTCAGCTTTGCAAAATTATTTGGTGAACCTCCTACCAATCTTTCGTCGGCAATGCTGAATTTTACGATTACTTCCAAGAGTCAATTTATTTTGAATGCCAGGTCGAAAATATACCTTAAAGAAAACAAATGGTTTATGCAGGGTGACTGGCGTTTCCTTGTTTTTACCCAGCCCACGTATGGATTAGGAATTGAATTCCTGGATATAAATGAACTTTTATTTCATGTTAACAATCTTGACGAAAGTTCAGAACCTTATGGTGAACCCATGAAGTTCAATCAGATCAGAGTTTATGAGGAAGTCGTATACAAGATCGGCAGTTCAGATATTTATGCCGGGATGGGCATTGCGCTGGATTATCACTTCGACATTGTTGACGAACTGCTCGACACTGTAAAGAACAGTCCGGAATTCTATGTTACAAAACACTTCTTATATTCATACATGAACAATTTCAGCCCGACTCAATATAGCAATCAGGGGCTTAAATTCACTGTATTAACCGACACCCGTGATAATATAAGCAATTGTTATAAAGGATATTACGCATCTTTTTCTATCCTTCAGAATTTTAAACTCGGTGAAAACTCGCGAAACAGCACACAATTGCTTTACGATGCCCGGTATTATCTCGGGATGAATGCGCTGAGACCCCGGCATGTACTGGCTTTCTGGAGTTGGGGAAATATCCTGCTGACAGGCACTCCGCCCTACCTTGCCCTGCCTTCCATAGGCTGGGACACCTACAACCGTTCAGGCAGGGGCTATATTCAGGGCCGTTACAGGGGATCGAGCATGGTTTACAATGAAGTCGAATACCGCTTCCCGATTTCTAAAAGCGGTTTATTCGGTGGAACTCTTTTCGCAAATGTGACTACTGCAAGCAGCTATACTCAGAAATTATTCGATTATGCCACATTGGGAATTGGTGCAGGATTGCGTTTGCAACTTGACAAACTTGCCCGCACCAACCTGACCATCGATTTCGGAATGGGTACCGACCACTCCAGCGGGATTTACTTTAATTTACAGGAAACATTCTGAACCGCTTCCGTTTTCATTAAACCCAAATTTTTCAGATATAGAAACGTTTTGACTGACCAATAAAATTGCGCTGAAGAAGAATCTCTCTGCAGTCAGACATTTTACGAGTCAAACATTCCGTTTTTGATTTCTCATGTAAAAAAAGAAGCGCAGCCCGTAACAAATCTGCCCTTAGGTCGTCTAAAATAGCTGAGTTACCAACGAATCACCGAGGATTGATAATATATAAATACCCTGAGCCATGTTCAGAGACCTTTTCCATCATAGTTTCCGGGCTTTAAGCCGCCAGAAATCCTATGTTTTTATTAATATTCTGGGACTTGCCAGCGGTATAGCCTGCAGCCTGGTTATCGCATTGTTTATTATCCATGAACTTAGTTTCGATAATTACCATGAAAAGAAGGACCGGATTTACCGGATTATTCTTCATGGTAAAATCAGCGGTCAGGAGCTGAAAGTAACCTCAACAGCCTCTCCCATCGGGCCAACTATGAAAGCTGAATTTCCTGAAGTTGAGAACTTCCTCCGAATGAATCGCTGGGGCGAAACCATTCTTAAGTACGAGGATAAGTTTTTTACTGAAGAAAATTTCATGGAAGCAGATTCCAGTTTCTTCGAGTTCTTCTCAATACCAGTAATACAGGGGAATCAAAAAACAGCGCTGAATGCCCCGCACACGGTTGCCCTGTCTGAATCAGCTGCCGGAAAGATATTCGGCAAGGATGATCCTATCAACAAAATGCTGAAAATTGGCACCGATTCAATCCGATACAGGGTAACAGCAATCTTTGGAGATATCCCGGAATCAACTCATTTCGAGGCCAGTATGATAGGGTCGTTTATGACAAATCCCAGGGCAAACGACAATGAATGGTTATCAAACAGCTTCAGTACCTATATTCTGCTTAAACCAAATGCTGTTCCTTCTTCCGTAGATGCAAAATTCAATGGTTTAATAATAAAATATGTAGGTCCACTGATTACTAAATACCTGGGCCTTACCCTGTCAGATTTTCTGACCCAGGGGAACAAATACCGCCTTTACTTGCAACCTTTAGGCGAAGTACACCTCGATCCTTCCATTCAGCAGGAAATGAAGGAGCCCGGCGACCCCAGGTACCTTTGGATATTTGGCAGCATTGCTATCCTTATTATCCTGATTGCCGCAATAAATTTTATGAATCTCTCTACAGCACAGGCTTCAAAACGGGCGAAAGAGATTGGCATTAAAAAAGTTGTAGGATCATCGCGGGGCATACTCATCGCGCAATTTATTACCGAAACCATTTTACTTTCCCTGATTTCGCTGGTAGTAGCCATTATGATTACCGAAATTTCACTGCCGTTATTCAACAAACTACTTGATATCAAACTATCAATAGGATATTTCAGCAACTGGTATACGATTCCGGCACTACTGATACTTTCGCTTTTCATAGGATTTCTGGCAGGCAGTTATCCGGCTTTCTATATGTCATCCTTTAATCCATATGTGGTTTTAAAAGGAAAATTAAGATCAAGCCGAAGCAGTATTAACCTGCGCAGCGGATTGGTTGTGCTACAGTTTACGATTTCTATCGTACTTATAGCCGGTACTCTTATCATGTTCAGGCAAATTAAGTACATGCAGAGTACCGATCTTGGATTCAACAAGGAGCATGTACTTGTAATTCGAAGAGCTGAAGCAATTGGCAATCACGTGAATGAATTTAAAACAGCCTTGCAGAAAATTCCGGGCGTACTTTTTGTATCGGCTTCTACAGCCGTTCCCGGGCATGGCAACAACAATAACGGTTATATGATCAAAGGCCGGCCTGAGGAAACCTTTTTGCTGCAAACAAACTGGGTTGATGGAGATTACCTTGAAACCTACGGACATAAACTGGAATCAGGCAGGTTCTTTGATAAAACTATCATTTCTGACAAAGATGCCTGCATTATAAATCAGGAAGCAATTAAAGACTTTACCCTGAGCAACCCGCTTGAAACTAAAATAATCAGGGGTAACGACAGCGGTGAAGAAAAAACAGTGGTACCCGTAATTGGTGTAGTCCGTGATTTTCATTTCGAATCGCTGCGCACCGAAATTGCGCCTCATGTGATGATGTTTAAGACAGAAGATATTCAATGGGGATACTTCAGCATAAGACTTTCACCTGCTGCCGGTGCTTCTACTCTCAAAGAAATTGAAAAAAGCTGGGAAAGCTATGCCGCCAGTGATCCGATGCAGTATTTCTTTATGGATAAGGATGTTGAACAGATGTATCAGTCTGAAAAACAGAATGCCCGACTGGCAATTGTTTTCACGATTATGGCTATTCTGATCG
>JAAXUD010000521.1 GCA_013336205.1 Lentimicrobium sp.
CACAAATTGATGGGTTAATTGAATTTGACGGGTTAAATGTTACATTGTATAATTCAGCACTGGGCAATTTCCCGGAGGTGATTATTACAGATTTTCTAATTGATGAGCAGGGTGACAAATGGATAGGCACTGCAATCAACGGACTTCTGAAAATGACCGGGTCAGAATTTATCCGTATCGCAACAGCTGATAATCCCTTGACGGGAAGCGTAATAATTGATGTAATGGTTGATAAATCAGGAAAAATCTGGGCTGGTGTTGAGGATTATATATACCAAAACCACTCGCTGGTAATGAAAAATGACACATCCTGGACTATCTACCAGCATAATGACGGAGATGAACCTGGAAGCGCCCATGCTTTTTGCCAGGATGATGAGGGAAATGTTTATGCCGTCGGATTAACCGGAACGTATAAATTCGATGGATTTGAATGGCAGGATTACAATGGCTGGGGCGGCCATCCGGTTGGTAAAGTAGGAATGGATGTTGATGATTCCGAAAATGTATGGATTGGAGCATCTAAATTCCTGATAAGATGCAACGGGGGTGGAACAGCTTCATTTTACCCACCCGGCAATTATAACGTTCAATGCGTTACTGTTGATGACGAAAACAATATCTGGGTTGGAACTGATCATTCAATCCACCGGTTTGACGGAACATCGAACTGGATAAACTATGAATATACCAATACAATTCCCGAACTGATGAGCGGGGCGAAAGGTATTGCCTTTGATTCAAACGGGATTCTCTGGGCTGCAGGTTCATCCTTGCTATCCTTTGATGGAATCACCTGGACCGCTTACAATCACACGGCAGCAAATAATCTTACTGATGTTGCAATTGACGGAGGTGGAAATAAGTGGATATCCTATGTTGGGGGTTTGGCAAGATTTGATGGTACAGAGTGGCTTGTATTCAATCACACCAATTCACCGATAATTGATGATTATATGTATTGTATAAGTGTAGATATCCCGAACCAGACTATCTGGGGTGGAAGTTATTGCGGTGGACTCATTTCTTTACAGGACACCTCGTTGATCGTTGGAATAAAGCATACAGACCTTGCTTATGAAAAGTCGGATATCAGTATTTCTCCCAATCCGGCTTCCGGTATGGTCAGAATCAAAATTAAAGGATTAAATCAAACGGCCAATCATGCAGAGATCTGGAGTGCCGGCGGTAAGCTTATGTTTATCGGATCTTTTAATAGTAATGAAATGGAAATTAATATTTCCGACTTCCCCGGTGGAATCTACTTTGTAAGCATCCTGAATAATAAATTCATTAAGAGTGGAAGACTCATTAAACTCTGAATTTAATCTGTTTTTTAGGTAGTTTTCCTGTCCACTAACAGAAATCAAATTATACAGATATTAAATACAAGCATACATTCAGGGTTTTCACACGCCCATCCTCCCCTTTTGCCGGTATTCCGTAGGTGAACAGCCAAAAGCCTGGTTGAACAGTTCGTAAAAATGAGCCCGGCTGTTAAACCCCGTTTGGTCAATGATCTCACTTACAGTTAAAGAAGTGGAGACCAGCAAAACGGAAGCTTTTTTAACTCTGCGCTGATTCAACAGGGCGTGGGGCGTGGTTCCCAGCACCGATTTTGTTTTGTTGTAAAGTGATGATTTGCTGATGCCAAGCCTTTCGCTCAGTTTGTCGGCCGACAGGGATTCATCGTCAATGTTCTCATCAATGTAATTCAGCATTTTCTGGAAGAAAGGATCAGGTATTTCTCTGATCAGCGTGGCGGTTTCCTGCTGATCACCGAATTTCCTGCGTATGCTTTGCCTGAGGGTCAGCAGTTTCTCAATCCTGATTTTAAGATGTTCGGGATGAAACGGTTTCGGGATATACGAATCGGCACCAGCCTGCAGGCCCTGTATGCGGTCCTCAATTTCAGCTTTCGCAGTAAGCAAAATCAGCGGCAGATGGCTGGTGTCGAAGTTCTCCCTGATTTTGCTGCAAAGCTCAATGCCGTCCATCTCCGGCATCATGATATCGGAAACAACCAGGTCGATCTTTTGCTTTTCCAGTATTTGCATCGCTTCACTGCCATTTTCAGCAAAACTAAGGTTATAGGATTGGCCCAGTAAGTCATTTAAAAGGGACAATATGTCCGGGTCATCGTCAACCAAGAGAATAGTATACTTCTCCGGCGAGGTTTCAGGTATTTCCAATATGTCTTCTGTCCTGATTTCATCGATAAACGCCAGCTCCTCCCGGTCACTGGATTGTTCGTCAGCTGATCCGGAGGCATTTACCTCAAGTACATCAGGAAACCGGCAGATAAACCGGGTGCCGGCATCAGGTTTACTCTCGAAGGTAATGGAGCCCTGCAGCAATTCCACAATTCCTTTTGTCACCGCCAGGCCTAGTCCGGTTGACCGGTAACCGGGAAAACTCCCTTTCTTCTGGGCAGATGAAATCCCGAAAGGCTCAAAAACCTTGTTTTTAAGTTCCGGATTGATCCCGATGCCATTGTCTTCCACTTCAGTGGTAAATTCATGCTCACCGCAGGCTATTTTCACCTTCACATAACCGCCCGGCCGGTTGTATTTTATAGCGTTGGAAACCAGGTTGGTAAGAATCCGCTGGTATTTATCGGAATCGGTATTCACTAAAAAATCATTTCCACTACAGATTACTTCACATGTAATTTCACTTTTTCCGGCAAGTGGCTCAAGGTCGGAAATAACCTCCTGTGCCAAAATTCCCGGGTTCACCTTGCTGATGTTGAGTGGTTCTTTGCCCTTCTCCAGTTTCCTGAACTGAATTATCTCAAGTACAAGTTTCTGCAATTTCAGGCTGTTGTTGTATACCTTCAGCAGGCGTGGGTTTTCACTCAGGGACCTGGTTTCTTCGATCAGGGCGTGAATGTGCGAAGAGATTAGTGTAAGCGGCGTGCGGAACTCATGGGCCACATTCGTAAAAAACTCAATTTTATAATTTTGCAGCTCCTTCTCTTTCTGCTGTTTAAATTCAAGCAATGCAGCTTCTTTCCTGCGTGCCTCCCGCCTGCGATATGACCTGAATATTAATAACTGCAGGCCAAAAATCAGCAATATATAAGCTACTATTGCCCAGGATGTCCGCCAGAAAGGTGGATTAATGGTTATTGTAATC
>JAAXUD010000522.1 GCA_013336205.1 Lentimicrobium sp.
TTAGCCAAAGGCACCAAGCCCGGAAATAAAATGTGGAGAGTCGGAATTGAAAAACCCACTGAAGATGCTGATGACGCCAGAGAAGTTAGTGAAGTTGTCAAACTTAAAAACAAAGCCCTGGCTACTTCAGGTAACTATCGCAGGTACTTTCTTAAAGACGGGATCAAGTATGCACATACAATTGATCCTAAAACAGGATTTCCTGTAAATCACACCGTACTCAGTGTTTCAGTACTTGCCAACGACTGCATTACCGCCGATGCCTATGCAACTGCATTTATGGTTATGGGGCTTGAAAAAACTAAGAAATTTCTCGCACTGAATCCGGATCTGGACGCGTACATCATATACTCTGATGCCAATGGTAAACTTTCAACCTGGGCCAGTGAAGGAATAGATGACCTGATTGAAACGGAAACAGCTGACAGGAAATAAATTAAACAGTCTTATTCTGGCAGGTACCGGTTGATTCACCTTCGGCACTACAACTACATCCTATCTTTTGCCCGGTTGTCGGATCAACACTGCCACAGGATTTTTTGAATTCACCGCCTTTTTTGAAAAACATCTTCACTGCGATGCCGGCGATTGAAAGGCCAACAAGAACTATTGCAATCAGTATTACTTTTAGTATCATTTTAGTATGTTTGAAATTCGTTATTTTTAGCGCAGTAAAATTAAATCACAGAGGTTTTACGCCTGCTTAAGAAGATAAATACTTCCATTTAATAAACACCTTACAGTCCCCATTGTTGGGAAAATACCAACAAAACAATATAAATATTATTTCGGATATTGCCTTCTGATTTCATAGCAGATGATAGCGGTAGCAATTGAAGCGTTCAGCGATTCAGCCCGGCCATAGGAACCTGCCAATGCTGCCGGAATGGTTATCCTGCTGGTAATAAAGGGTATTATTTTATCCGAGATCCCATGAGACTCATTCCCTATCACAACAATTCCTCCAGGTTCAAACGGGTGCTTCCCCAAAGGCTCTCCTTCAAGCAAGGTACCATAAACCGGCAGTTGCCCTGAACAATCAGTAAGAAAATCCACCGCATCTGCATAATGAACCGGCATTCTGAAAACACTGCCCATGCTTGCCTGCACCACTTTGGGATTCCACATATCAACACTGTTATTGGCAGCAACAATCCGGTTGATCCCAAACCAGTCGGCAGTTCGTATTATCGTGCCCAAATTACCCGGATCCCTGATCTGATCGAGCAACAGCACCCATTCGCCTGCAATATCCGGTATTGATATTTTTGCAGGAATATAAGCTACAGCTAAAACCTGGTTAGGGGTACCAAGTGTGCTTATCCTTTCAAGTTCAGCTTCAGAAACTTCGACAATCTCCACCAGATATCGGTTGGCAGGAATGTAACCACCCTTGATCCATTCGGTTGTAGCAAAAATCTGGCGAATCCGAAAATCACTTTTCAACAACTCATCAACCAGTTTAATGCCTTCAGCTATGAAAAGACCTTCCTCCTGCCTGAATTTAAGCAGCCGGAGTGAACTAACCAATTTTTGCTGATTTCTCGATAGCATTTGACAGGAATAAAAATCCCGGCATTAAGCCGGGACTAAAATTACTAAAAATTGATGCTGTTGTTGTACTATTCAGCAAAAACTTCAAAGTTAACCAGAACGCTTACACCTTTGTGCAGCATTACTTTAGCTTTATATTCGCCAACTTCTTTTACTGAATCACCGTCAAGATGGATTTTCTTGCGGTCGACGTCGTAGTTAAACTGGGCTTTCAGTGCTTCTGCAATCTGAAGTGAGTTAACAGAACCAAAGATCTTACCGGTAGAAGCGACTTTAGCGCCGATTTTAACGGTAATGTTCTCCAGCAATTTAACCATTGCTTCAGCTTCATTGCGCACTTTATCTTCTTTGAATGCCTTTTGTTTCAGTGTTTCTGCATTCATTTTCTTATTTGACTCGGTAGCCAGTTGGGCAAAACCCTGAGGAATAAGATAATTACGACCGTAACCGTTGCGTACTTTTACGATATCAGTGGCGTAGCCAAGGTTGGGTATGTCTCTTTTGAGAATAACTTCCATTGTGTGTTCCTCCTATTTTAATAAATCAGCCACATAAGGCATCAGGGCAATATGACGGGCCCTTTTAACCGCCTGCGCAACTTTGCGCTGGTATTTGGTTGATGTACCGGTGATACGGCGGGGAAGAATTTTACCCTGCTCATTTACAAACTTCATCAGGAAGTCTGCATCCTTGTAGTCGATATACTTGATACCGCTCTTCTTGAAACGGCAGTATTTCTTTTTCTTAACATCGACCGCGATCGGTGTTAAGTATTTGATTTCTGAATTTGGTTGATTTGCCATTGTTGAATGAATTAAAAATTAGACCTCTTAGGCTTCAGTACTACTGGTTTCGGCAGCAGCAACTACTGCAGCAGCTTTGTTAACGCGCTTCTTTGTATTATAAGCAACAGCGTGCTTGTCAAGAGCAACAGTGAGAAAGCGAAGAATACGCTCATCACGTTTAAATGCTATTTCAAGGTCGTTAATTAAGTTGCCTTCTGATTTAAACTCAATCAGGTGATAGAACCCTGAGGTTTTTTTCTGAATGGCGTAGGCTAACTTGCGCAGGCCCCAGTGATCTTCATGGACTATCTCAGCCCCCTTGTCTTTCAGCAATTTCTGAAATTTTCCAACCGCTTCCTTCATCTGTTCATCAGACAAAACGGGAGTCATAATGAAAACGGTTTCATAGTTTTTCAACATCTGTTGTAAGGTTTGATTATTAATTCAATACGAATTTTAAACGGACTGCAAAGGTACAATTTTATTTCTAATAAAAAAGCCCTGAATCCTGATTTTTACCTGAAAGTTTACAATATTGAATATGACGACAATAAGGTGTCCGGTTTACACTGTTTTCAGGCCATCCGGAAGCATCAAACTATTTCGGAAGCGCCCCGATACAATCATTCACGGATTAATTGTACGGTAAAAGTAGATTAGTATGCCCAAAAACGCCAGTCTCTGAATCTAAACTATAACAGATGATTCCAACAGACTGCGACATATAAATGCGGCTGCGTTTCCATCCCCGAATACTTCAGGAAAATCAACCGGCGGATTCAGGAGATAGCTG
>JAAXUD010000086.1 GCA_013336205.1 Lentimicrobium sp.
GGAAGTGCCTATATCTATTTATGTTATGGTGTTCATTCGCTTTTTAATGTGGTAACGAATGAGCTGGGGGTTCCACATGCTGTTCTTATCAGGGGTATATTCCCGGTTGATGGAATTGGAATTATGCAGCAGCGTATCGGCCGTGAACTGGATTATAAAAAGGATGGCTCAGGACCGGGGAAAGTAACAAAACTGTTAGGCCTGGATTATAGGATGGATGGTACTGATTTGTTGAAAAGTGAGTTGATATGGATAGAAGGGTCTGATTTCGCTTTCAATCCTGGTTTAATAAGGAATACCAAACGGATTGGGGTTGATTACGCAGGGGTTGATGCGCTGTTGCCATACAGATTTATTAT
The DNA here is from genome assembly GCA_013336205.1 of Lentimicrobium sp. GTDB lineage: Bacteria > Bacteroidota > Bacteroidia > Bacteroidales > Lentimicrobiaceae > Lentimicrobium. Next base: position 360 of record JAAXUD010000086.1, read on the forward strand.
AACTCATAAGGAAGCCCTTCAGGAGATAAAAAAAGCCGGTCAAATTTGAGACCGGCTTTTTTTAGTTTTGGGTTGTTACAGGCTTATTTTACATTCTTTGAAAGCTCAGCGCCTGGCTTGAATTTAACAACTTTTTTAGCAGCGATCTTGATTTCTTTGCCGGTTTGTGGGTTACGGCCTTTGCGTGCAGCACGTTTTGAAACAGAGAAAGAACCAAAACCAACCAATGCAACGCGGTCACCTTTTTTAAGGCTTTTCGATGTTGCTGAAACAAAAGCGTCGAGTGCTTTTTTTGAGTCGGCTTTTGTGAGTCCTGATTCTGCTGCAATAGCAACAATCAATTCCTGTTTGTTCATTTTTCCTGATTTTAAATTAATACTATATTGGATAACCTTACGCAAATATAAGCTATTATCGTTTAAAATCAAGTGTTTTGGGCCAAAACATTAAAAAAAGTTAATAAAACCGGGGGTTTGTTAATAACTTAGGCCTGATATAGCCGTGTTCAGGGCATTTAGAGATAGTGTTTTTATGCGGTTACACCTCAAAACGAAGTAAATCAGACCTTAAACCTCTGAGAAATTCGTCTGTTTTCATTGCTTTTTTTCCTGAAGCCTGGATTTCCAGCAATTCAACTTCACCTTCGGAGCATGAGACAATCATCCTGCTGTTATTCAATATAAGGACTTCTCCGGGCATAGTTTTGCCGATGGTAGGTGGAAGTGTCGAGCCAAGTATTTTTACCTCCAGCGGGCCTTTCTCAGTTATAAGATTAGAATAGGCGCCCGGATAAGGACTAAGCCCTCTTATAAGGTTGTGCACGTCTACAGCGGATTTTTTCCAGTCAATCTGACAATGCTCCCTGAAAATCCTGGGTGCCGGTTTAAGATCTTCCGGATTGTTTGGTTGATCGATGACAGTACAACTACCATCAGCAATTGCTTTCACTGTTTCAACCACAAGCTCAGCCCCGGTAATCATCAACCGGTCATGTATGTCTCCTGCTGTTTCATCAGGGCCTATTTTAATATTCCGGTTCATTATTATTTTACCTGTATCTATACCCGAATTAATAAAAAAGGTTGTTACCCCGGTTTCCACTTCTCCGTTAATTACTGCATGGTTAATAGGAGCGGCCCCCCTGTATTGGGGCAGAAGTGAGGCATGCAGGTTAAAAGTGCCAAATTCAGGCATCATCCAAACCTGATCAGGAAGTTTTCTGAAAGCCACTACAATAAAAAGGTTTGCCTTAAGAGATTGTAAATCGGAGATAAATTCTTGGTTTTTAAGGCTTTCCGGCTGCAATACTGGCAGGTTTTGGCTTATGGCGAACTTTTTAACCGCAGATTCTTTAAGTTTTAGTCCTCTGCCTGCAGGTTTGTCAGGCACAGTAACCACTGCGGCAATTTCAAAGTTATGTTCGATCAATTGCCTGAGTGGCTCTACTGCAAACTCAGGTGTACCCATGAAAATAATCCGCAATTTATTCATGCCTGATTTCTTAAAGGTTTTTAATTTCAGTAAAATTAAGTGATAATGCCTGCAAGAAAGAGCTACAGGTCAAAATAAAAAAAACACCCTTTTGATGGGTGTTTTTTTAACAATCCAATAAGAATTATTTATTGACCTTTAAGTCTGCTTATATACTTGTCAACATCACGTGCTTCAGTACTGCGTGGAAATTCCAGGCGGATACGGTCGTAGGCTTTCAGGGCATCTTCTTTCTTTCCAAGGTCTTCAAAAGCCCATGCTGCTTTCTGCAGGAAAACAGGGGTTGTGAAATCATTAATCCTCAGATCAGCTGCTTTCAGGTAATACTCAGCAGCTTTGTCAGCCTTGCCAAGTTCCATATAAGCATCTCCGATTGCACCTTTAGCCATTGGAGCGACAAGCTCATCTTTCAAACTGAATTTTTCAAGATGATCAATAGCATCCTGAAATTTACCGTCATTAAGAAGGATGATTCCTGTATAATAATGAGCAAGTTTAGCTGATTTGGTCATGCCGTAATCATCAATAATCTGAAGAAAACCAGGGTACATTCCATCACCGTTCAACGCAAGTTTCAAAGAGTCCTGCTCAAAATATTTTTCTGCCATAAACATCTGGGATTGAGCTTCTTTTTCGCGTGGAATCAGATAAAAACGCTGAAATCCAAAGTATGCAAGTACCAGTAAAGCGATAGCACCCAATATTATAGTCAGTAGTTTTTGATTCTTCTCAATGAAAATTTCAGATTTACTAAGGGCCTCCTCAACGGCCATAATTTTTTCTTCGGTGTTGTTGGTCTTCTTTGCCATTGCTTTTTTAATTTGTGGCGCAAAAGTAAGATTTTTTTTTGATTTACCAAGTATTCATTCATTACTGCACTGATGAAAAAAAGTATTCATCAAAAAGTCGTCTTTTATGATTTAGCAGTGATAACTGCCTGTTTAAAATTGCAGATAACCGGAATTGCAGACATTAAATGCGCTCAACAGATAAAAAATGCTGATTAGCTGACGTTTTTTTTTAATTCTTTTGTACCTTTACAAATTATCCAAAAAACAATGTAAATATCTGAGAATATGGGAAAAGGAGACAAAAAATCAAAACATGGCAAGATTATCATGGGTTCTCATGGAGTCAGAAGGCCCCGGCGAAAAAAAGCGACTAAAGGAATTGCTCCGGTTGCAGATGCCAAACCCGAAATAGCTATCGTGAAATCAAAAGTCAAAGAATCTGAACCAAAACCTAAAGCCCCTAAGAAAACAAAAACAGAGGAAAAGCCTGTAATAGATGTAGTTGCTGATAAAGTTGAAACACCTGCTGCTGAAGAATAACTTCAATTTGATAAGTTTTATTAAAGCCTCTATTTTAATAAATGGAGGCTTTTTTTATGCCCCAACAAGTTTTTTAAAACATTTTCCCCGCTCTTCAAAGTTTTTAAAACTATCATAACTTGAAGCGGCAGGTGAAAGAAGGCAGGTTCCATTTTCTGGTGTTAGTGTGATTGCTGCGAAAACTGCCTTGCTGAAGTCATTTTCAAAAATTGCATTTTCAGGATTTCCCCCTCCTCTGATAAATTCATCAAAGATACGTGAGCCGGCAGGGCCGGTGAAAACGATTTTTTTATCAGTAAATGTAGTTAAGCATTCAATGAGGATGGAATAATCTATGCCTCTGTCAAAACCTCCAAGAATAAGTGTATCAACCTGCTTAATGGTTTTGAGTGCAGCAATTGTTGCTTCAGGAATGGTTGAAATAGAGTCGTTGAAAAACCTTTTTTTATTAAATGTTCCAACAAATTCAATTCTATGCTCAAGTGGATTAAAAGATGAAACTCCTGACACAATAGCTTTCAACGGCACATCCATTAAAGCAGCAGCAGCAGCAGCAACACTGATATTAATAAGGTTGTGCGTCCCTTTAAGTTTAGTTTCGGGCAAGACCGGGATAAGAACCCGTTCCTCATCGTCTGTTTTCAATACAATATTACTTCCTGACACACCAATGCCATCGCCTTTAAAAGCTTCATTGAAAACCGGCAGATTTCTTGAAATTAGTTTATTCCGGCTCAATAGCTCCATTGTATTTGCATCGAATGCTGTCCACAGGAAGTAGTCATTTTCAGATTGCTTAAGTCCTATCTGAAGTTTGGCCATCTGGTAATCGTAGAAGGAACTGTAATGATCAAGGTGTTCCTGGTAGAGGTTTAACAAAATGCCGATGTGCGGGCCCTTCGTTATATATTCTAATTGGTGTGACGATAATTCGCAAACAATTCTGGTTTCGGGGGTAATGTTTGGAATAAGGTCAAAAAGCGGGACTCCGATATTGCCGGCCAGAAGCGTGTCAGATGTGTGAGTTTTAATAATATGATAAAGCAGGCTGGCAGTAGTGCTTTTTCCTTTTGTACCGGTAACTCCGGCTATTTGTTTTGAATAGGCCCTGAGGAAAAGGTCCGTTTGAGAACTTATTTTGTCCGGGTCAATCTTTGGATTCAGGTCTTTTAAAGATACGCCGGGCGATTTGATAATCAGGTCGAAGTTGCTAATCTGGTGAAGGTAATCAGGCCCGCTGATAACATCTATGCCTTCCTGTTTTAGTTCCGGATTTTTATCAGCTATCAAAGGATTTGAATCTGCTACTGTCAGGCTCAGCCCTATACAGTTTTCGCGGATAAATTGAAGACTGGATTTTCCTTCGCGGCCATAACCCAGTAGTAAGACCTTTTTTCCTTGAGTAACTGATTTTATCAGGGTTTTCATTGTAATTCCTGTTTTAGGATGTTAAGTAGTCCGGCTGGTACAAAATGAGATTCTTCAGTCAGGCTGAAATCGGGTTGGGAAATTCTGCCGGTAACTTTTTTTGTAAAATGGTTCAGCAAGAAGGGGAGTGGCTGGCTTTTTTCCTGTTCTAAAATCATCTGAAGCGCTTGTTTTACTTCTTCTGTAGTGCCAACACATTCAAACGGTTTAATTGCAGAAAATCCGGCAAGTTCATCAAATATCTGAAGCATATCCGGATCATTCAACATTTGGTTACCCAGAATTCTGTCTGCTTCTGTGGTGCCAAGAAAAGCTGACAACATGATATGAGTGAACATACATTTAGGGCATTTCCCGCACCAGGAATTGGTTTTACTGCCTGCATTGCAACTCCGGAAAATCTCATGAAACGCTCTTAGCCCTGAAAAAATCCTGGCTATCTGCAATTCGCTTAATGGTCTCAGAAAGCTGAAATAATTAAAATCGTTTGAAATATATTGCTGGTAATACGCTCTGAAGTCATTTTCAAACTCGTATGACTTTGAGTATTGATGATTAATGTTTGTGCCTGGTATCGTTGATTCGTTTGCGCTACCTTCATTTGAAAGAACAATATTTCCGTATCCCGTTAATGCAGAGCACAAAAGGGTATAAAAAGCAAGCATCGCTGAAAACGGAGTATGGCCATTCAGAAAACCCTGATTGTTTATTTCAAGCAGCATAGGGTCAATTGTTCTGTTTATCGTCAGAACGTCTTCCATATTTAAACCAGCGGCAGTAACAGTTTCTATGGTTGCACCCCGCGGATTCATGATCAGGGGCATTATTTTGTATCCATTTTTCCTGAGCAGGGAGAGGGTAACAGCTGAGTCTTTTCCTCCGCCAATGGGCACCAGGAAATTGTTTTCAGTTTTAAAAGGCAGGGTTTGGTAGTTATTTTCTCCCTCAGATAGTAATTGAACGAACGATTCTGCATCTGCAGGTATGGAGTTCAGATAATAAAACTCTCCTAATCCATTGAAATAAAGATTTTTCCACCATTCAGCCTGAAGACTTGTAAGCCTGGCAGGCTTAACATGAATAACCGGTGGGCAGGCCGCTTTCCAATAGCTGATCAGCTCGATCATGCCAATGTTGAAGATAATATTTTCAAGCAGGGGCTTTATTTGCTCAACCCTTCCGGCAAGGTCTTTGACAAGTTTACCGGTTATAATGTTTACTTCCGGATAGAAGTGAATTTTTTTATCAATATTAAATGCAAAGTTGATAACCAGTTTGTTGTCTATAACTTTATAATTGTAGCTTTCATAATTAAAAGCCGGAAACTGATTTCGGAGACGGATATACAAATCTTCATTCAGGGAATTTGACATACTTTAATGGTATAAAATTTGCTGGTAAAATGCCTGCAAAGAGTAAAAGTACAAAAGTATGAAATAGCCTGAAGTCTGATGATTCTGAATATGACATAATTCATTTGTTATTTTGGGATTTCAGATGGTTTTTACTGCTGTTTTTAAGTGACCTTTTGTCTAAAAAATGATTTATCAATGTTAGATTGTTAATAAATCGGACTACAATTTGCTAACAAACAGTGTTTTCTGTCAATACGCAGGATTTTGACGGTGTACAACAAACAACGAAACCGATGAAACCAATAAAAATAGAACCTCATGCGGGCCGGATCTTAATCTCGGTGCCATTTCTGCAGGATTTTTATTTTAAGAAATCGGTTGTTTTAATTGCCGATCATAGCAGTGATGGCTCTTTTGGATTGATAATCAATAAACCTGTTGACGTTAAGCTAAGTGATATTTCCAGCGATTTTGAAGGATTTGAGGCGCCGGTATTCCTGGGAGGTCCTGTGAAAACCGATAGCTTGTTTTTTATTCATACCCGTCCGGATTTGATAGATGAAGGTGTGCCTATTCTGGAAGGATTGTATTGGGGCGGAAATATTGAAACGGTGCAGGAGATGATCAGGGAAAAGAGGCTCTCAAAAGATGAAATCCGGTTTTTTGTGGGTTACAGTGGCTGGTCGGCCAGGCAGTTGGATCGTGAACTTGAAGAAAATTCGTGGGTTGTATCGTTAACAGATATAAAACAAGTCATTAAGAGTAATCCTCTGGAACTTTGGGGGCAGACACTTAAAAAACTGGGTACCGAGTACTCATTCTGGGTAAATTATCCGCCAGATCCTACCTTGAATTAGGAACCTAAGAAATTTCCAATCTGATTGATGAAACCCATCAGCAGCGCAGGCTTTAAAATTCCGGTGAAAATCAGTCCAAAAACTGCTCCCCAAAAGTGAGCGTCATGTCCTATATTGTCAGCTCCTTTTCTCGACATATACGCAGAGTAGGCAAGGTACATTGCTCCGAAAATGAAAGCCGGAATATCTACAGGTATGAATACAAACCTTATAGGAGATAGTGGTTGTATAAGTATACTGGCAAAAACAACAGCCGAAACTGCTCCTGATGCACCAACGGCTCTGTAATAAGGATCAGATTTATACCTGCCAAAAGAGGGCAGAGATGAAAGAGCAATACCGCCCAGATATAGCAACGAGAATAAATACTTTCCTTTTATCCCGAAAAATACATCAAAATAGGTCTCAACTGCTTGTCCGAAGGATAACAGAACGAACATATTTACCAGCAGGTGCATCCAGTCTCCATGGATCAATGCGTGTGAAACAAACCTGTATCCCTGACGGTGATTGCTTATCATATAAGGGCTGAAAAGCAATTTATCAGCAATGCCGCGATTACTAAACGCAAGAACAGATATAGTTGCAGTAACTGCAATAATCACATAAGTGACAAACATGAATAAATTATTGTTTAATGGCAGTATGATCTATTTCTGAACCAAACATGCTATGCGGAACAAGATAAACCAATAACATAATTATAGCTGCAACCAATGCCCAGCCCCGTTTCTCTTTGTTTCTGAAAAGCATTATTATCGCGAACACCCAGCCAAAAACTGCTATAGCGGTTTTATTGTCAGTCATATCACCGAAATTAAGTATCCCTTTCAGGGGCCAACCGGTCCAGTATTCTCCAAATGCATATTTCTGAACAATCGGTCCGAAAATAAGTCCGCCACCAATAAGCAGGAGTATTGTAATGATTGCCAGCCGAAGGGTGTTCTCTCCTTTTGCGATTGCTTCGATCCCGGCCCGGGTCGAAAACAACATAGCGAGAAACATCATTAAAATGTGCGGTATGAGTATTGCTGCGGGTACATTTCCCTTAAATCTCAGCACAACTGGTTCTTCTGTGATTTTTACCGCATTAATGCCATCGGTAAGTGAAATCTCATACATAACTTTCCCGGCTGGAGGCTGATGCGGGATGTACGCAACCAGCTTCCCACCCTGGTGCTGCATCTCTACACTCGTCCAGTCATCATGACTTTTATAACGCTTAAATGTGAAAGTTCCGTTAAGTCTGCCGGAGGGCTCGTCTATGCTTATCTCTGCATTATCAGGGCCTCCATATGATCGCAACAGTTTATACTTTATAGTTTCCTTTCCTATGGTTGCTTCTCCCTTTAGCGGATAGGTCGGGCCTGTGGCTCTTTGGTAAAAAATGGATGCAAGTGTAATTAGAATAGTTAAAATCCAGAAAAGATGATTTTTTTTCATCAGTTTAAAAGTATTTAAGGGAGAAATATTAAGAAATTAAAGTGCAATATTAGCAAAAAGTCTAATCGATTCTACTATTAACATTTTGATGGCTGTTAGGTTCGAATCTGCCTAAATTTCTGGTGATTTCTTATGCTTTTTACATTAAATTTACGGAACGAGAAGGCAGTTTTTATAAAAGTATTCTTCAAATCGAAGAGCAATACTTCACACCTTAATGCA
>JAAXUD010000523.1 GCA_013336205.1 Lentimicrobium sp.
GTGCCAACCATGGTGGTGAAATTCGAATTCATTTCATCAACCAGTCTTTGCAGGTAAAGCGGGTAAGCGCCTGAAAGCCCGCCACCGATCACCACCAATCCATCAATCATAGTGATGGCGTTGGCAATGGAGTCGCCGGCAACTTCCGCCATACGGTGAAAGGCAAGAATGGCCGCTTCTTTATTGCCTTCGCGGGTTCCCATACCGATATCAAAAATCTCCTTCGGGTTGGGACAGGTATCGGCTGTAAGACCGGTTTCACGGCAATAAGTGCGCCTGATACCCCGGATACTTACATTTTCCTCAACCGTTGCATTCGTGTGTAATTTATTGCGCATACGGTTGATCTCACCCTGTGCTGAATTGTCGCCCAGGAATAGTTGCCCGCGGCTTACGATTCCGCCACCGTAACCGGTGCCAAAAGTTACACCCAGCAGGTTCTGATAGCTTTTTGGACTGTTGCTGGTGCTGATGCGTTGGTTGATGTCAGGAAGTAGTCCGGCGATTGCTTCTCCATACGCGAAAAGGTCACCGTCGTTATTGATAAAAACAGGAATTTCAAATTTTTCCTCGAGCATGGGTCCGAGTGCAACACCGCCCCTGAATGTCGGGAGATTTTCAAGGTTGCCAATGATGCCCAGTTCGTATTCTGCGGGACCAGGGAAGCAAAAACTGATAGCCACCGGCGCTGTTTTCAGCTTCGCTTTAACTTCAGAAAAGCCGAGGATTATCTTGTTGAGCACTGCCTCCAGGGTTTCACCTTCGGCAGAGATGCTTATTGGTTCTATAATTTCCTGTTCGGCCTGTACTGCCGAGAAAACAAAATTTGTACCCCCGGCATCCAGGGTCATAACAATCCGGTTATCAGTGTTGAAACGCATCTTTACTAGGATTTAAAATTTGACTTTAATTGCTGGAAACTTGCTGCTAAGTGTAAGTTTTACACATTAGTTTCTAAGGAGCGAATGTACAATAAGCTTTTAGAATTTCAAAAAGTTTTTAATCTTCCACCCGGTATCATTGTTTTGAGTTGCGAATGATTATCTCTGAATCAATCGAATCTGATCACCGAATTCTGACCAGAAAGGGCTGCAGCCTTAATTTGTTTTACCCTTTTCTCATTGTATTTATCTTTTACTTTTGAAATATAGCGGAGACATTCATCAAACTGCCCGAGGTTACGGTTAAGCTCGGCTTTTGTTATCAGTTCGTCTTCCTCCTGATCATCCAGCAGATTAAGCAAAGCCAGTGCATTCTCCCGATAGGCGGCATCAACGGTAAGAGCCTTGGTTTCATTCGCGTGAAATGGCCTGGGATTCATGGCCCACCACAATCTTATCCGAAGGTAAATTTCATCTTCTTTAATTCCTTTGTATGCATTTGACCCAAGTGCGGCGATAAGTTCTTCTTTGTCCAGTGTGGTTATTTCCGGATAGCTATCGGTTTCTTCGCTTTCCGATTCTGTTTTCGGGCAATTTTGTTGATTGAATATCAGTCCGCAGACATAACATTTGGTGAAACGAGGTACGTCAGGCAACATAGGTGCCAGGTAACAGCCATCGGACCAGAAGATTCCGCCAAAAGTATTGCCCGACAACATATTGATGCAGGTATGCGGGGCGCTGCATCCGGGACAGTTTAAGAGAAGGGGGTTGCTGAGGATCATAATTAAATGTGTTTCCTGATGCAAAGAAAACAAATTCAAAGTGAAGCAGCGATTTTTATCTTTGACTTTTTGAATCAGTTTCCGGTATAAAGTTTATAAATAAAAAAGCCCGACGCATGCCGGGCCTGAAATCTGATTGATGGTCAACTTTTTTAATAAGATTCGATGGTTTTTAGCTTTTGGGTAAACTTATCCACTACAAGTTTCTGATTATTAATCTTTTCAACTGAAGCCTCCTGCTTTTTAAGATTTTCAGCAATGGACTTATTGTTGTCCTCAATCAATGTATTAGACTTTGATATTTTGCTTTCGGAGCTTTCAATATCTTTAAGTTGGGTTTTTTTTGCCTTTTGCAAATCCTTTACTTCTGATTGTAAGGCTTTTTTTGCATCTCCATCGCCCATGGTGCTGAGTTCCGTGCTTTTTCTATCCAGGTCAGCATCTGTAACTTCCATCGCTTTTTTAACCGAAGCCAGTTTATAGTTTTCCTCCGAGATGGTTGTATTGGCTGACTGGATTTCCTTTTCAAGCTTCTCTTTTTCCTTTTTGACTGAACTTAGCTCTTTTTCAAGATCTTTCAATTTTGTTTCTTCTGTTGAAAGCTGGTCTTCCGCAACTTTTTCATATTGATCCTTCGCGAATTGTTTAAGTGCTTTTTTCAATTGTTCGTGTTCCTTGCTGTTAACTTTTGTGAACACATCACGAGAAAGCTCAACGGCGCTAAATAGCCTCACCAGCGAATCATGTGTCTCAACTGCACTGAAAATATTGACCGGCACATCCGAGATGTCTTTGAGCACCGCGCCAAAAATAGTTATCTCGTTTCCGGTTACCAGCGCATTTGATTTTGTTCCCTTTTCAACTACTTTTTTCCACTCACTGCGCACTGTTTCAAGGCTCACTTCCGGAATATCTACCCAAACACCCGGGCACATCGTATTACCGAATTTGACCGAATCATCAGTCATCGTAAGTGGTTTCTGAGCCTTGGCGGCTGTTATGGTGAACAGTAGTAACAGGGTAATGTAAATTCCGGTTCTCATATTTTTAGGTTTTTGTGATTTTCTTTTCAGTTATCTAACGATAAAACGACTCAGTTTGTTTGGGAGCGCCTGTTTTATCACAAAAGTTACAAAACTCAAATTTTAATCAAACTGACCTGGCAATTCTGATCAGGTATGCTCCGATAATATTTTTAGGCTATTACAAAGTTAAGCTCATTTTATCGATTTTTTTACACATTCTGAAAAACAGGGGTATTATTCGGTTTTTATCAGCAGGAATAACTTCCGGATTTATTTGAAAAGTAGCGCGAAATATCACCATCAGAATAAAGAACCTGATTTCAGATAAAAATTGCCCGCTTTTCTATTCCATTATTAAACTTATATTAATTCGAATCTATAATTTAATTTAATATCAGACTGTTTCTTATATTTTAGTATATTT
>JAAXUD010000524.1 GCA_013336205.1 Lentimicrobium sp.
CCTGACCGTGGGTTTCGAAGGAAGTGCTTCACTTACGGTAATCAGCAACAACCGGAGCTCCATTTCCTACGATGGTGAAATTTTCGCACCGGAAAAGGCATCAGAGACAAAGTAGTCTCTGTAAACGATCCCCCGCACTGCTTATAAAAGGTAGAAAAATCCTAAAAAAGAAGTTGATTTTAACGACATAATGCGTTGCCGGATAGCGAGACCGGAAGCACACAACTATAGACGCGCGCAAACTGAGTTTTTTACTTTTTACTTTTTACTTTTTACTTGAAATCAGAACGGATACCCGATGGCAATGTTCCACAGGATATTTTCTCTTCGCCAGGACTTGCTGCCCAAATCCAGATCATTAAATACCCAACGCTCACCTTCGGGCAGATAGGGTTTGCGCAGCTTGAATGCAAGGTCGATGCGAAGCACGATAATTTTGAAGTCGAAACGGAATCCCAATCCGGATCCAACGGCAATTTCTTTATAAAAAGTATTGGGGTTAAACTTACCCCCCGGTCGCTGAGGATCCTCGTTTACAAGCCAGATGTTTCCGGCATCGGCAAATACAGCACCTTTGAAGTATTTATATATATCAAAGCGGTATTCAATACTGGTTTCAAGTTTGATATCACCGGCCTGGTCGATGTAACTGTTATTTAAGCTGTCGGTCGAGCTGTAGGTGCCCGGGCCCAGCGACCGGGCTATAAATGCGCGAATGCTGTTGGTGCCGCCGACATAATACTGCCTGATATAAGGAATTGTAGTCGAGTTTCCGTAAGGCAAGGCTGCTCCTCCGATAAACCGCCAGGCAATCTGGCTTTTCCGGTTCAGGTTAAGCAAATACCGGAATTCGCTGCGCAGATTTATAAATTGTGAATAGGGCAACCCGAAAATTTTGTGTTGATTTTCGGCAGTGGCCCACGATTCTTCTGTAAATCGGGTTACAAGGCTTAATAAATTCCCGGCAAGATCAATCGATTCGCTGAGGTAGAATACATGCTTCCGGGAATTGAAGTGGAAATTGCTGTTTACAAATGTATAGCTGCCACCAACAATAAACTGTTCTTCAAAGCTTTTGCGTACCGTCGGATTTTCATTCAGATAATCTTCAAATTCAGCAGTTGTTTCGGTCAGATTGGTAAAACTTGCTTCTATAGCTCTGAAAAGGTGTGAAATCCTTTCGTTCCTCCTCCATGAATAGCCTATGGAAGAATTGAACGAATTCATTTTGTATAGGTTAACCCTCGAATAGATACCGAAACCACCGGCAAATATGGTTTTAGGCACATAAGTTCTGGAAGTCTTCCTTCCAAGAATAGATGGTACAAACCGCGGAAGAGCCAGGCTTCCGTCGAGGTTTACCTGGTAGGATGTCTGCCCTTTAGATTCGCCGCTTACCTGGGTTTCAAAGCTTCCGCCCAGGGAGAGGGTGAGCAGTTCCGCACCGGCAAACAAATTCCGGTTCTTGTATATCAGGTTTAACCCGGGACCGGCAAAATTGTTGGATTTTATGGCTGCGCTCATTTCAGCACTGAGCGATATTTTCTTAACCGGCGTAAGGAAAAGGTTCACATTCATCCGGCCAGTGAGTGAGTCGTCAGGCTTAAACCGGGCATTGGCATACTTATAAACCCCGATCCCCATCAGGTTGCGAAGCGTGTTATAATGGTCTGTGCGTGAGTACAGACTGTCTTTTTCCAGGAAAACCACACCGAGAATCGTCTGTGGTTTAAACAGGTGTTTTTCGGAAACATAAAAGTAGTTCCCGATTTTAACAGTATCGGGTTTGCTGCTTCCCAATGAGTAATCATCAAAAATATAAATGTTGTTCAGCCTGAAAGCAATGGGTGCTTCTGCCGGGATACCCGGTTTTACTTTGAGCCAGCTGTTTATTTTATGTTCACCAATAGCAGTGTCGGCAGTAAAAAGAAGATAATCGGGTTTGAAATAATAATAGCCCTTTTCTTTAAGCAACCCGTCAATTCGTATCCGCTCGTTTTCAAAGTCCTTCAGATTGTAAGGCTTACCTTTCTTAATCAATGACCCTGGAAGTAGTGTTCCTATATCTGAATTTATTCCCTGTTCGAGGGTGTCGGGATAATGAATTGTCCTGAGGGTATAGGGTTTGCCGGGAGAAACCGAAAACTTTACTTCAGCGGTTTTAGCTTTTTCAACCACAGCAAAGCTGGCCCTGGCATTAAAATTTCCGCGGTTCTGTAAACGGTTTTCTATGGCTAAAGTTGTGTTGGGGAGATTAATATCTTCGATAAATACAGGGGGTTTTCCCATAGTATATTTCAGCCAGTGCCGGAAACCGGTTTCTTTTTTTGGTTCTGGCAAGATGTTATACAGACTCAGGGCAGGCCTCATCCAGAGGAATTTTTTATTGGGCTTTTCACTGATCAGCCCATAGAGTTCTTCTTTGGCTTCTGAAGAATCATCGAGGAATTGCACGGAATCAATTTCCATAACCTGACCTGAATAGAGATGCCTGCCGTCACCAACGCTCTTCAGCCCGGTGCAGCCCGAAAGGAGCGCCAGGAGAAGCGTTATAGACAGTAAATGTACTTTCAGGTCAGGTCTTTTATGCATGCTGTTTTTGGTGTGGAGACGCAAGAGAGACGCAAGAGAGATGCAAGCATTGCGTCTTTACTTTGTCTTTACTTCGTCTTTACTTTGTCTTTACTTCGTCTTGGAGACGCAAGCATTGCGTCTTTACTTCGTCTTTACTAAACTCTATTCACTTTTCACTCATTACTTCCGGTTTTTCAATTGATGGTTTTAAAACCAAACAGCTTAGAAGAAAACCTGTTAGGTTATTGCTCATTTCTCACTACTCACTTTTTTCTTCCTTTTCAGTCTGGAGACGCAAGCATTGCGTCTTTACTAAACTCTCTTCACTTTTCACTCACTAGTTCCGGTTTTTCAATTGATGGCTTTTGAAACCTAACAGCTTAGAAGAAAACCTGTTAGGTTCTAGCTCATTTCTCACTTCTCATTTCTCACCTCTCTCTTTCTTCTTCCTTTTCAGCGTATCATATTCCCTTTCAAATATCAGCGCTATGCCGCTGTATGAAATATCCCCGTCAAACAAATCGTAGGCGTCCTCGTAA
>JAAXUD010000087.1 GCA_013336205.1 Lentimicrobium sp.
CCTGAGTTTAACCGTTTCGTAATCCCTTTTAAATCCGGGGCGATCCTCTTTTACCACGTATTCACGTTTCTGAATCGTTGAAATGGTTGGCGCATAAGTTGAAGGACGGCCGATCCCCAACTCTTCAAGTTTTTTAACCAGGCTTGCTTCCGTATAACGAGGGGGTTGTTGCGAAAACTTCTGAGTAGCCAGCATTTCACCCAGATCAAGCAACTGACCACTCTTCATCGGAGGCAAAACAGCTTCATCGCTATCTACCGATTCGTCGTCGGTAGACTCAAGGTATACTTTAAGAAACCCGTCGAATTTAATTACTTCTCCTTTTGCCACAAATTTCTCAGGTAAAACTTTATCAGCAGGCGATCCGGCAGGCGTAACAGTTATGTTGACATTGGTACGTTCCAGTTCTGCATCGCTCATCTGCGAAGCAATAGTTCTTTTCCAGATAAGTTCATATAGCTTCTTTTGTGAAGCATCACCACTGACTTCCTGCTTGTTCATGTAGGCTGGTCTTATGGCCTCATGCGCTTCCTGGGCACCTTTTGACTTGGTTGAGTATTGCCGCGTTTTTACGTACTTGTCACCATATAACTTAATGATCTCCTCCTTTGCCATATTTAAGGCAAGATTCGACAGATTCACCGAGTCGGTACGCATGTAGGTGATTTTACCACTTTCGTATAGCTGCTGGGCAACAAGCATGGTCTTAGACACCGAATAGCCGAGCTTACGACTGGCCTCCTGTTGAAGCGTAGAGGTGGTAAACGGAGGTGCAGGTGATTTACGGGCGGGCTTGGTATCTATATCGCTGATATGAAAAGCAGCTCCGACACACTTATGCAAAAACTCCAGCGCAAGCGGCTTTTCAGCAAATCGTTTTGAAAGCTCTGCATTTATTTTAGGCTGACCAGTTTCATCAGGAACCGTAAAAATGGCTGTAACCCTGTAGTTATAGGTTGAATTAAAAGCCTTTATTTCTTCTTCCCGTTCAACGATCAGTCGCACAGCAACTGATTGAACACGGCCTGCTGAAAGTGATGGCTTTACTTTTCTCCAGAGTACCGGAGAAATCTCAAAACCAACCAATCGGTCGAGAACTCGGCGGGCCTGCTGGGCATCGACCAGATTCAGGTCAATTTCCCTGGGATGTTCAATCGCCTCGGTTATTGCACTTTTAGTAATCTCGTGAAAAACAATCCGACGGGTCTTTTTCATGTCAAGCGACAAAGCCTCGGCCAGATGCCATGAAATGGCTTCTCCTTCACGGTCTTCATCGGAAGCCAGCCATACAACTTCAGCTTCAGAGGCAAGTTTTTTCAATTCCTTAATCAGTTTGGTCTTGTCAGCAGCAATCTCATAATTGGGCTTGAAATCGTTCTCGACATCAACACCCAATTGTTTTTTCGATAAATCGCGCACATGTCCAAAACTGGATTTAACAATAAAATCCTTACCAAGAAAACCTTCAATGGTCTTGGCTTTTGCAGGAGATTCCACGATTACCAGGTTCTTTATCATACCAGTTCAATATATTATTATCAATCAAATCTTTAATTAAAAACGGGCACAAAGTAACGCAATAAAAACACATACATAATCCAAAAATGAAAATTAAATTTACAACAATTTAATAATGAGGCTGTTCAATTATTCTTAACTTTGCAGTCAGCTGATTTCAATTCGAATCAGAGACTGAATCATTTGATTAAATAACAAAAAGACAACAGATTTGGAGACAAGACGCAAGCTTTTTATAGAAACCTATGGCTGCCAGATGAACTTTTCCGACAGTCAGATTGTAGGTTCAATCATGACCGACAACAATTTTGAAACAACGAATAATATAGCTGAAGCCGACCTCATATTTGTAAACACCTGTTCGATCCGCGACAATGCCGAAAAACGTGTAAGAGCGCGGCTCCAGGAATACAAACGCTATAAAAAACTCAAGCCCGGACTGATTATAGGAGTGCTGGGTTGTATGGCTGAGCGGCTTAAATCCCAGTTAATGGAAGAGGAGAAAATGGTGGATGTGATCGTTGGGCCTGATGCATACCGCGACCTGCCCCGATTACTTGAGTTGGCAGAAGGCGGACAAAAAGCAATAAACGTTATATTATCGGCTGATGAAACCTATGCCGACATTAATCCTGTAAGGCTCGACAGTAATGGCGTATCAGCTTTTATCTCAATTATGCGGGGCTGCGAAAATTTTTGTTCTTACTGTGTAGTGCCCTTTACCCGGGGCAAAGAGCGCAGCAGAGATCCGGAAACCATTGTTAATGAAGCCATTGACCTTTTTAATACTGGCTACCGCGAAGTTACCCTGCTTGGTCAGAATGTAAATTCCTATAAAAGTGACGACGGAACTGGATTTGCCCGTTTGATTGAGCGGGTGGCATTGATTAACCCCAAACTCCGGGTCAGGTTTGCCACTTCACATCCGAAAGATCTTTCAGAGGAATTGCTGAAAATAATGGCCGCGTACCCTAACATCTGCAGATCCATTCACCTTCCGGTGCAATCCGGCAGCGACAGAATGCTGAAGCTTATGAACCGGAAGTATGACCGGCAATGGTATATGGGCCGGATTGAAGCCATCAGGTCAATTTTACCTGGTTGTGCTCTTTCAACGGATATTATCACTGGCTTTAGTTCAGAATCGGAACAGGATCATCAGGACACCCTCGGTTTAATGAAATGGGCTGCATACGACTATGCCTTTATGTTTAAATATTCGGAAAGGCCTGGCACTATTGCTGAAAAGAAATACAAAGATGACATCAGTGAAGAAGTAAAAAGTCAGCGACTGAAAGAAATTATTGATTTGCAGCAGGAGTTATCATACCGCAGCAACCTGGCTGATGTAGGAAAAACTTTTGAAGTACTGATCGAAAGCTTCTCCAAAAAATCAGGCAAGGAACTTTCGGGAAGAACCAGCCAGAATAAAGTAGTTGTTTTTCCAAAGCAAGACTTTAAGCCCGGCGACTATGCAGAGGTGAAAATTACCGCATGCACTTCCGCTACTTTAAGAGGTGAGGCTGTAATAAAACCCCTGAACCTGTTGTAGAAATG
Organism: Lentimicrobium sp.; assembly: GCA_013336205.1. Lineage (GTDB taxonomy): Bacteria > Bacteroidota > Bacteroidia > Bacteroidales > Lentimicrobiaceae > Lentimicrobium. The sequence continues at coordinate 3,076 of JAAXUD010000087.1, forward strand.
AAATCCGGCCTCCCTTATCCTGAAAGGCAGCTAGTCCGGGAAAATTAAAATTTTGCGATATATTGTTTAGCCCGGAAGTGTAAATATATTTTACATCAATAAGTTTCAAATTTACTGATAAAGGAAATCTTTAACACCGGATCGATTTTTTTTAATAAATTTGCACTTCCAAAAATGGAAATTCACAATATCTCTCCCGCTGATAAGTAGTGATCAGGATATAAAGCGGCCAATTAATTCAGATTGTTTAACAGGTTACTATTTAACGTTAAATCAATTATATATATCATAGTGCGTTCCCCTGACAGAATCAGGCATGTTTCCGGGGGAGAATAAAAGAATGCTAGTTACACTTTATTAATTCCCAAACTGTTATGCCACAGAAATCCGGGATAATTTTAACTTAAATAAGCATGAAACTCAGAATGTATTTATCAGGTAAAACATTGCTTATCTTGATTGTTACCCTTTTAACAGCAACTTCCTGCGTGTCTCTTAAAAAGGTTAAATATCTGCAGAATGAAGCTGAACAACAAAGCCTGACCGCAGTAGAATTCAGCAACGAAACCGACCCTAATTACAGGGTGCAGAAAGGAGACAACTTATATATAGATGTTAACAGTCTTGATCCTAAAAACATTAATCCTTTTGAATCAGACCAGAATATGTCTTATCAGACTAACAGCGAGATGAGTGTTTACCTCAACAGCTATATGGTTTCGGATTCCGGATTTATCAGTTTCCCTGTAATAGGCAGAGTTTCGGTTGCCGGCCTTACTATTAACGAAATAAAAAACAAACTCCAGGAAACCATCAATGACTTTTTCCAGCTGACCGATGTTACCGTTAAATTAGTCAACTATAAGATAAGTCTTCTCGGGGAAGTTACAAGACCAGGCACTTACCTTGTTTACCAGGAAAATATCAACATATTCCAGGCTGTTAGTATGGCAGGAGATCTAATGCCTTATGCAAACCGGGAGAGAATTATGATAGTCAGGAAAAGCGAAAAGGGATCAACTGTATACAGGGTCAACCTTTTAAGTACCGGCGTTCTTGAATCTCCGGCCTATTATCTGCAACCGGGAGACATTATATATGTAGAGCCTCTGAATAGTAAAAATTACGCTTTCACAGCTTTTCCTTACACACTGCTCTTCGCCACTATAACCACCACCCTTCTGATTCTTAGTTATTTCAAATAAACATATCGTGGAGAATTACATAAACGAACAGCCCCAGGAAGAAACTGTTGACTTTAAACAATTGTTTCTAAAGTTCTACCACTACTGGTATTTCTTTATCATTACCGTATTCATTGCTTTGGCTATTGCTTTCCTGTTCAATAAATACACCCAGCCGATTTACAAAGTTGGTACTACTGTTTTGATTAAAGATGACAACTCGAAGTTCGACCCGCAGGCACTTCTGGGATTGGGCAATGTTAAAAATGCCCAGGTACTTGAGAATGAAATAGGCGTTCTTAAATCACGTTCACTTGTCAACAGAACTATAAAAGCACTCAATTTTAATGTTTCCTATTTCAAAGAAGACAACTTTTTAACAAAGGAATTGTATACTGAGTCTCCGTTTACAATTGAGTTCGATAATGCAAACCCTCAGCCGGCAGGATTAAGATTCAACCTGATTATATTGCCCAACAACGAATTCAGCCTTTCAACAGAAGGTGAAACTGTTTTTTTGTACGATTACACGAATAATAAGCAGATTGAAAGAATCACCCAGAAGGTTGATATAAAAGGAAAGTTCAGATTTGGAGAACAGATTAAAGGTAAATATCACAATTTCAGAATCCTGTTAAACACAAACTTCAAACCCAAAGAGCATGTGAATGTTAACATGTTTTTTACTTTCAATAAAATTGAAGACCTGACCAAACAGTTTATGGGGTTTGAAATTGAGCCCATTAACCGGGAAGCCTCCATTGTGGAAATCTCATTGAAGAGCACAAATATCCTGAAAGCAACCGACTTTTTGAATGCCCTTACAGGTGTATATCTGCAACGCGGATTAGAGAAAAAAAATCAGATTGCAATAAATACTATAACCTTTATTGACGAACAGCTCCTTGGAATTACTGACTCTTTGAGGGCGGCCGAATCAGTTTTAGAGGAATTCCGCACCAGGAATGAAGTAATGGACCTTGATTTCCAGTCTCAGCAGGTTTTTGAGCAAATGAAAGAACTGGAGAACGAGAAAGCCATTTTAATGGTCAAGAATAAATATTACCTGTATTTGCGCGATTATCTGCGCAAAAACGAAAACGACCTGTCCGGGCTTACTGTTCCTTCGTCGATGGGTATTGATGATCCGATTCTGGCCAAACTTATCAATGATCTTACCGCCCTTTATGCCAGCCGGGGTGAAGCCATGCTCATGGCAAAAGCCAAGAATCCGATAATTGCATCCTATGATGACCGCATCAGGGTTAATAAAAGAACACTTGAAGAAAATATTAAAAACATTGTCAATACAAGTAATATCTCAATCAAAGACATTGACAACCGTATAAACGCATTAACAGGCGTAATCAGCAAATTACCAGCTACACAACGTCTGCTTTTTGGAATAGAGCGCAAATTTAAGCTTAACGATGCCATCTATACCTACCTGCTCCAGAAGAGATCAGAAGCCCAGATCACCAAAGCATCAAATATGCCTGATAACGAGGTTATTGATCAGGCCTCGGCAGATGATATGGAGCCGGTTTTCCCCAAGAAAACACTGAATTATACCATCGCATTGCTGTTGGGATTCTTATTCCCGATTGTTTATGTTTTAGGCAAGGGTTATTTTAATGATAAGATTATCGATAAAAAGGACCTTGAAAGTATTACTTCGCTGCCAATTCTTGGACATATTATTCACAACAACAAAGACAGTAAAATTGTAGTTGCAGAATATCCCAAATCGTCCATTGCTGAATCATTCAGGTCGGTTAGAACTAACCTTCAATATTTCACGCAATCCAATGAAAAACAAACCATACTTGTGACTTCAACGATGGTAAGCGAAGGAAAGACGTTTACTTCTATTAACCTTGCTTCCATTTTTGCACTTTATGGTAAAAAAACCCTTCTCATGGGTTTTGACCTCCGGAAACCCAAGATATATCAGGATTTTGGCCTTTCTAATACTGAAGGTATCAGTTCATATCTTATTAACCGGAGTTCACTCGAAAGTATTATCCAGAAATCACCCCTGGAAAACCTCGACATCATTATGGCAGGGCCAGTACCGCCCAATCCGGCAGAATTAATCGCTTCAGAAAAAAACAATGAGCTTTTCAAAAACCTTAAAGAACTCTATGATTATATTATCATTGATACACCACCCGTTGGACTGGTTACAGATGCATTCCTGCTGATGAAACAAGTTGATGTTTCATTGTTCGTTGTAAGACAGAATTATACCAATAAGAAAGTTTTCGGTTCAATCATCTCTGACATTGAGAAACGGAAAATACCCAACATCACTCTATTGGTGAACGATGTGAGGTTCGACAGTAATTCATATGGCTATGGTTACGGTTATGGCTATGGTTACGGTTACGGATATGGTTACGGATATGGTTACGGATATTATACCGATGATAAAGAACCCGAAAAAGATGGCCTGATAAATAAGATGTTTAAGAAATCTTAATCAGGACTGCCAGTTAAGGAGAGGCCTTATCCCAAATGGAAAGGCCTCTTTTTTTTGGGTAAACCTGCTAATATGAAGTAAGGAATCTAACCACTTCTGATGAAGATTGACGAAGTTCAGCGTGTCAAAATCATACGGAAAACCTAATCATCAACTGCTTAAAAAAATGTGCTAATTTTGTCACCGAAAGAAGCACCAATAAATTGTTTGTATAAGTTTTACCAAAAATCAGCCTGAATCGATGAAAAGTCAGTTTAACCTTACCCATCTTGAGGAACTCGAATATGAATCAATCTACGTAATCCGGGAAGTTGCTGCTCAGTTTGAGCGTCCTGTATTGCTGTTTTCGGGAGGGAAGGACTCTATAGTGATGACCTACCTTGCTGTAAAGGCCTTTTATCCTGCACGATTGCCATTTCCGCTGCTTCACATTGATACTGGTCATAATTTTGAAGAAACGATCGTTTACCGTGATGAACTGGTAAAAAAATTCGGGGCTCAGTTGATTGTAGGTTCTGTTCAGGATAGTATCGACAATGGCCGTGTATCTGAAGAAAAAGGACCAACCGCCAGCCGTAATATATTGCAAACCACAACCTTGCTCGACACCATTGAGAAATACAAGTTCGATGCAGCAATGGGCGGTGGCCGGCGCGATGAAGAAAAAGCCCGGGCCAAAGAAAGATTCTTCTCGCACCGTGATGAATTCGGGCAATGGGATCCTAAAAATCAGCGGCCGGAACTCTGGAATATATTCAACGGCCGTAAAAACCCCGGGGAACATTTCAGGGTCTTCCCGATCAGCAACTGGACCGAAATGGACGTATGGCAGTATATTCTTAAAGAAGAGATCGAGTTGCCAAACCTATATTTTACGCATCAAAGGCAGGTATTTAACCGTGATGGACAATGGTTGGCCAAAGCGCCCTTTATGTCGCTCAAAGATGGAGAATTTTACGAAACCAAAACCGTAAGATGTCGCACTATTGGTGATATTTCCTGCACAGGGCTAACGCTTTCAACAGCCAACTCGCTTGAGGATATCATTCAGGAAATAGCTGCCACGCGGGTTACCGAGCGAGGTGGCCGTGCCGATGACCAGCGTTCAGAAGCTGCAATGGAAGACCGCAAAAAAGAAGGTTACTTCTGATCTGTTGAGTTCCGCTTGCTGAAAACCACAAACCAAGTCTTAAGAATTGAATTACAATACAATATATTACTATTATGGATGAATTCTCAACCAAAGGATATCTCGATATGGAACTTCTCCGGTTTACTACTGCCGGAAGTGTTGACGATGGGAAAAGCACGCTGATCGGCCGATTATTATACGACAGTAAATCTATATTTGAAGATCAGCTCGAAGCCGTTAAACGTGCCAGCATCAGGCGTGGCAACGAACATATGGATCTTGCGCTGCTAACCGATGGATTAAGGGCTGAAAGGGAACAAGGAATAACCATTGATGTTGCTTATCGGTATTTTGCTACCCCTAAACGAAAGTTCATCATAGCAGACACGCCGGGCCACACACAATATACCAGGAACATGGTTACCGGGGCTTCAACTGCCAATGCAGCCATTATCCTGATTGACGCCCGCAATGGCGTTACCGAGCAAACCTGCCGACATTCCTACATCGCATCACTGCTGAGGATACCTCATGTGATCGCCTGTGTAAATAAAATGGACCTGGTTGGATACAGTGAAGAAGTCTTCAATAAAATACAGCAGG
>JAAXUD010000525.1 GCA_013336205.1 Lentimicrobium sp.
TGTGACTGATGCTGAATCAGACTTCATCCCTTCATTTTCGAGCATTCATGAATTGGGTGAATTAATCTCGCACCGCATCGATGCATACGAGTTGACGGCCATGAATGCAGAAAACAAACTATGGGTTGCTGAAATACGCCTCATGCTGGAAAAAGGCATCAGTCAGGTTCCCGGGCGATTATTACTTGTAGATCAGATGGCTGAAAACTGTGAACGCTTAAGTACCATTGAATATGATTTCCTGTATGATAAGTCAACACGTTTATTGAGTATTGGATATAATGCTGAAGAACAAAGGAGAGACAACAGTTATTACGATTTGTTGGCGTCCGAGGCCCGTCTGGCTGTTTTTGTAGGCATCGCACAAGGAAAGCTACCACAGGAAAGCTGGTTTGCGCTTGGCCGGCTATTGACCAACGCAAGTGGCGAACCAATCCTGATTTCATGGAGTGGATCAATGTTTGAATACCTTATGCCGCAGCTTGTTATGCCAACTTATGAAAACACACTGCTATTTCAGACAAATAAAGCGACCCTGAAACGACAGATTGAATATGGCGGCCAGCGGGGAGTCCCCTGGGGAATTTCAGAATCTGCCTACAACGAAGTTGATGCAGCGATGAATTATCAGTATCGGGCATTTGGGGTTCCCGGCCTCGGGTTAAAACGCGGGCTGGAAGCCGATCTTGTTATCGCTCCTTATGCTTCCATGATGGCGCTGATGATCTCTCCTGCAAAAGCCTGCGCGAATCTGCAATTGATGACCAGTGAAGGGTTTGAAGGTGATTATGGGTATTATGAAGCCATAGATTATACGTCCAGCCGTCAGCCCAGAGGTGTATCCCACAGCATTTTATACTCCTACATGGCGCACCATCAGGGAATGAGTTTCCTGTCGCTCACATATCTGTTACTCGGCAAACCCATGCAGCAAAGATTTGTGGCTGAACTCCGTTTTCAGGCAACCTTACTTCTACTTCAGGAGCGTATACCAAGAGCAACCATTTTTTATGCACATACTGCCGATATTATTGAAACGCATTCTCCTGCATCTGATGTACTGGTCCGAAGCATTAGCAGCCCAAATACCAGAATGCCGGAGATTCAGCTTCTGAGTAATGGTAATTACCAGGCCATGATCTCCAATTCAGGTGCTGGCTATAGTCGCTGGAAAGGTTATGCGGTGACCCGCTGGCGTGAAGATGCCACCAAAGAAGACCGCGGTATATTTTGCTATATCAAAGAAAAAGGCACAGAGCGGGTATGGTCAAATACCCATCAACCTACGTTACAACCAGCAGAGGTTTATGAGGCAGTATTTTCGCAGGGCAGGGTTGAATTCCGACGTCAGGATTACGGATTCATTACCAAAACCGAAATCGTGCTCAGTCCTGAGGATGATACTGAAATGCGGAGGATAAGGTTGACAAACAAAAATCTTACCACGAAAGTGTTGGAGATCACAAGCTATGCCGAAGTGGTTCTTGCCAGCCAGGCTTCCGATGAATCGCATCCGTCATTCAGCAACCTTTTTGTCCAGACTGAAATCCTGCCTGAACACAAAGCAATTATTTGTACCCGGAGACCACGCTCCAGGGATGAAATGCCACCGTGGATGTTTCATCTGATGGATGCCCATAATACTGTGATTGAAGATGTTTCTTATGAAACGGATCGAATGCAGTTTATTGGCAGGGGCAATACTTTGGTAAACCCTCAGGCAATGGAGGTTGAATCGCTTTCTGGAAGTCAGGGATCGGTTCTTGATCCTGTTGTAGCAATCCGTTATCGTATAAGCCTGAAGCCAAATCAAACGGCTATCATTGATATGATTTACGGAATCAGTGAAACCAGAGAAGGTTGTGAAGCATTGATGCATAAATATCAGGATCGCTATCTGAAAAAACGTGCTTATGAACTTTCGTGGACACACAGCCAGGTGCTCCTCAGGCAAATCAAGGCGACTGAAGCTGATGCGCAATTATTCAACCGAATGGCTTCATCGGTCGTATTTGCAAATCCGGAATTGCGGGCAGACGCTTCTGTTATCCAGTTAAACAACAGAGGTCAGTCAGGGCTTTGGAGCCATTCAGTTTCGGGCGATTTACCAATAGTGTTGCTGCGTGTGTACGAGCCTGACAACATCGAACTGGTAAAACAAATGATACAGGCCCACACATACTGGCGTTTGAAAGGATTGGCTGTTGACCTTGTAATCTGGAACGAAGATTATGGCGTTTACAGGCAGTTGTTGCAGGAACAGATTCTGGGTTTTATAACTACTGAGGCATACAGCAATCAAGGGATGAATCAACCCGGCAACATTTACGTTAAATCCGCAGATCAGTTATCTACCGAAGACAGGGTGCTTTTTGAAAGTGTTGCCCGCATCATCATTTTTGATAATAGAGGAAGCCTTGCTGATCAGGTTGGCCGGTTTGTAATTGACAAAACGCTCACTCCTTTATTTGACTTGAAACCTATCATTGTCAGGGATATAAAGCCGAATCTGGCTTTGCCCGATGACCTTTTGTTTTTTAATGGAATGGGAGGATTTACGCCTGATGGAAAAGAGTATAAAATTATTATAAACAAAAATAAGACGACGCAGGCTCCATGGGCTAATGTGATTGCTAACCCGGAATTCGGAACTGTTATTTCGGAAAGTGGATCAGCCTATACCTGGGCTTTAAATGCGCATGAGTACCGCATTTCACCATGGAGCAACGATCCGGTAACCGATGCCGGGGGAGAAGCTTTCTATATCCGAGATGAAGAAACCGGGGCTTTCTGGTCACCTTCACCTTATCCCAAACCAGGGACAACACCTTATATTGTAACACATGGTTTTGGATACTCTGTTTTTGAGCACACTGAATCGGGTATTTTTTCTGAGATGCGCATATTTGTGGATAAAGAAAAGCCGGTTAAATTTATCATTCTTAAAATTAAAAACCGGTCTGGCCGTGAAAGAAAGCTATCCGCAACGGGTTATATTGAAATGATCCTGGGTGATGTTCGTTCAAAGACAAATATGCATATTGTTTCAGAACAGGAACCTGAAACCGGGGCCTTGTTGTTCAGAAACAGATATAATTCTGCATTTTCGGAG
>JAAXUD010000088.1 GCA_013336205.1 Lentimicrobium sp.
AAGCTCGGTTTATATAATGAATAAAGACGGGCATTTTGTTGATGTAAACGATGGAGCTGTCGCTATGTATGGTTATCCCCGGGAGAGGTTTATCGGAAATTCTCCTGAATTTCTTGGGGCGCCTGGCAAAAATGAATCAGTTGATGTTGTTGCCTTGCATAAAAAAGCACTCGCAGGTGTACCGCAGGTATTTGAATTCTGGGGATTGCGTAGCAACGGAGAAGTTTTTCCAAAGGAGGTGAGGTTTTACAAAGGTAAACACCTGGGTGAAGATGTAGTTATTGTTATTGCCAATGACATTACTGAACAATACAATATAATCAGTCAATTGGTTGAAGCCAAAGAAAAGGCTGAAGAAAGCGACCGGCTTAAAACTTCCTTTCTGCACAATATCTCTCATGAGATCAGGACCCCAATGAATGGGATTGTTGGATTCTCAGCCCTGTTAACTCAACCGGGTATTCCACAGAATGATATTTTTGAATATCATTCCATTATCAACAGTTGCAGCAATCAGCTGTTATCGATTATCTCCGATATTGTGAGTATTGCTACCCTTGAGGCCGGGCAGGAGAAAGTTCGTGAAGCACCTGTTAATCTGAATGAGCTGTTGCACGTAGTTTATTATCAGTTGGTCTCTAAGGCAACAGAAAAGAATTTGCGACTCAGCTATTCAACAAACTTAACAGAGAATCAGGCACTGATTATTTCTGACGAAACAAAGCTAAATCAGGTACTGACAAACCTGATTAACAATGCAATAAAGTTTACCGAAAAAGGTGGAATACATATTAGCTATATGCCTGAAGGTCAATTTCTGAAGTTTTGTGTGGAGGATTCCGGTATTGGCATTCCTGAAGAAATGCAGGAAGTCATATTTGATCGTTTCAGGCAGGCGAATATGGCGACTTCACGTAATTCGGGCGGGACTGGCCTGGGACTTTCTATCTCAAAATCATACATCGAACTGTTGGGTGGAAAAATCTGGCTTGAAAGTAATCGCATGACCGGAACCAAGTTTTACTTTACTATTCCTTACAAACCTTCCGGAATAAAACCTTCGGAAGTATTGCCAGAAGTCATTGATTCCGCCATTTTAAGCCTTGACAATAAAACAATTCTGATTGTCGAAGATGAGCTTAATAATTACAAGTTATTGGTTAAGATGCTGCAGCAATTTAACTTCAATATCCTATGGGCAGAGAATGGGGGAGATGCGGTAAAAACCTGTGCTGAAAAGGCTGAAATAGACCTGGTGCTGATGGATCTGAAAATGCCGGGGATGGATGGTTTTGAAGCTTCTATCCAGATTAAGAAAATCAGGCCGGCTCTGCCGATCATTGCTCAATCAGCGCTGGCGCTGGCAGGTGACCGAATAAATGCACTCAAAGCAGGTTGTGACGATTATATCTCAAAGCCGATTCGCAAGGACCTACTTATATCTAAGGTCAATAAATATTTGAGTTAGCAATCTATTGGTTTTTTATTTTACCTGAGTTGGGGGATCTGAGTGCAGCTGAAAATCGCTTTGCAGAGGTAATTTTGGGCTTTAAATGAACAGATTTGCGTTATCCTGTTTAGCGGAACGCTTTGGTTTACTATATTATCGGGTAAAATTCATCTTTCATCAGGCTCCTTTGCTATTTATACGCTGATTCAAAGTGTTTAGTAAGTTGTGATGCATAGAAAATTGTTAAACATGCAGGGTAATCCGGAATAGTTTATATTTTTGCTGATAAGAAATTCCGTTCGCTGATGAGTAAAGTTCTGATTGTTGATGATGACGTAACCTTTTGCCTGATGTTGGAAACTTTCCTTCAAAAGAAAGGGTTCGAAGTTCAACAGTCATTTTCATACAGTGATGCTGTAAAAAAGATTAAGTCATTTAGTCCCGATATTATTCTTACGGATCTGAGATTGCCCGATCAGGACGGTCTGCAGGTTTTGCATTTTGCACAACGTGAAGCTACAGGAGTGCCGGTTGTGCTGATGACTGGCTATGCCGATATCCGCACTGCCGTTCAGGCAATGAAGCTTGGCGCCTTTGATTATGTCGCCAAGCCTGTTAATCCGGATGAAATCATTATTACCATTAACCGGGCCTTGAGTCAGCAGGTTTCTGTTGAAAGTCGTGTTTCCCTTTCCGGACCGCTGTCTTTTTTTGTCGAAGGAAAAAGTGTATCTGCCCGAAAAATAAGTGATTATGTTACCCTGGTTGCCCCAACCGGTATGTCGGTACTTATTATGGGTGAAAGCGGAACCGGCAAGGAGTTTGTCGCCAGAAAAATTCATCAGCTGAGTGAACGCAGCGATAAACCTTTTGTAGCCATCGATTGCGGTGCTTTGCCCCGCGACCTGGCCGGTAGCGAATTTTTTGGACATCTGAAGGGCTCATTTACAGGTGCCTTTGCTGACAAGCAAGGGCAGTTTGAAGCTGCCAATGGAGGTACCATTTTCCTGGATGAAATAGGTAATCTGAGTTACGATATTCAGATTCAGTTGCTCAGGGCAATTCAGGAAAGAAAAATAAGACGTATTGGTTCAACAAGCGAGATCCCTGTTGATGTGCGTATTGTAACTGCAACAAATGAAGACCTGAAAAAGGCGGTATCTGCCGGCGAATTCAGGGAGGATCTTTATCATAGAATAAATGAATTTGCCATTCAGGTTTCGCCATTGCGCGAAAGGCATGAAGACCTGGTGATATTTACCCGACATTTTCTGGAACTGGCAAATAAAGAACTCAATAAGACTGTTGAATCTTTCTCGCATGAAGTATTGGATATTTTCCTGAGGTATTCATGGCCCGGCAATTTCCGCGAATTAAAGAATATTATAAAGCGGGCTGTTTTACTTTCGAATGGACCTGTTATTAAAATAGATACCCTGCCTGAAGAAATGATTGGAGAGGCCATGCAACAGGAAGCTGCTGAGCTGCATCCAACGGCTTTTTCCTTTTCAAAACCTGAAGAATCTCAGCCTGAAGCAATGGCTGAAATGAACTTAAAGGAAACGGCCCATCGAAGCGAAAGAGAGCTGATCGTAAATACACTTGAAAAGGTGAGGTTCAATAAATCGAAGGCAGCGAAATTGCTTAATATTGACAGAAAAACGCTCTACAATAAAATGAAGCAATTTGGGATCCCGCTTCAATAATGCCCAATCTGGTATCTAAGAGCATTTTCCAGTTCTGCCATTCCCTTTCTGACACTTATCAATAGCATACTTACCTCACTGGCATTAATATCCATAGTTCTCCTTAATGCTTCCAGTTTCTGCAGAAGGACAGCTTCATCCTGTGCCCCGAGGTTGCGGACATTGGGCAACATCCGATGCGCCAGCAATGCCATTTGCTGATAATTCCCCTGCTCAAAAGCTGTTTGCATTTCAGCTGAGGTTTTGTTCAGATTATCAGCCAGTGAATTCAGGATTTTATCTAAAGCTTCCTTGTCATTGTCTGAAAACTTAAGGAAAGCTTCAAGATTTAATTCTCTGCCCGGGCTGTGTTCTGAATTAATCGTTCCACTTTCATTTATGGTATTGATTTTAAGGACTTTTCCGAGTGCTTCAGCCAATTGATGTTGTTTGTAAGGTTTGATCAGAAATTCAGTAATTCCCTTTTCCCTGAAAAGTTCCAGGTCTTCGCTGGTAGCATGCGCTGTGAGCCCTAATACCGGAGGACTGCTTATTCCATTGGCATTGGAGTATTTTCTTATTTTCTCAGCCAGCTCAGGACCGCTTATGTTTGGCATTTGAATATCGGTCATTACCAGGTCGTAAGCAGTGCTGTTGTCGTTGAACAAGCTCCAGGCAATTGCACCATCGGGCGCATCATTTACAACAGCCCCTGATGATCTTAATGATTCGAGTAATAAGATTCTGGTAGTTTCGTCGTCTTCCGCTAAAAGAATCCTGAATCCACTGAGGTTGATGGTGGCCTCCGGATTTGCCCGGCCTGATTCTATAATTTCTCCATGGTATAGCTCCAGCGGAAGATTAACTGTGATGGTGGTGCCGGCTCCCGGCTTACTTTCAAGGCTGATATCGCCTTTCATCAGGTCAACCAGTTTCCGGCAAATGGCCAGGCCAAGACCCGAGCCCCCATATTTACGTGTTATCCCAACATCAACCTGGGTAAACTCACCAAATATCTCCTGTTGCTTTTCCTCCGGAATTCCGATTCCTGTATCTGAAACACGAAAACTAAGTAACAGAACATTGTCAGTTAGTATTGACGAAGTATGGAAATTAACCTCTCCCTCTTCTGTGAATTTCAGGCTGTTATTTAGCAGATTATAAACAATCTGTCGGATTCTGAGCGGATCAGCTGTTACAGCCTGATTTGATTTGAGCGTGGTTGTATAGTTCATTATAAGGCCTTTGTTTTCAGCCTTATGTTTTAGCGTTTCGAAGGCCTGCTGAAACAAATCTGCAGGTAGAAAGGGTATGCTGTCCAGATTTAACTTACCGCTTTCAATTCTTGAATAATCAAGTAAATCATCCACCAGTCCAAGCAAGTGCTCAGATGAAACGTTGATATAGCGGAGGTAGTTTTTTTGCTCTTTCGAAAGCTTTGTGCCTGAAAGTCGTTCAGTAAAACCTATAATACCGGTTATGGGTGTTCTGATTTCGTGACTCATATTGGCCAGAAAGAGTTCCTTTACTTTCAGCAATTGTTCAGCCAGGTGTCTGGCCGATTCAAGCTGCCGCTTATAAAAGCTGCTACGGGCTAAATCCTTCCAGATAAGGATTACGAATACGATCATAGTCATCAGACCAACAGCAGCCAGTACAACTGCCGTGTACCAAAGTCTTCTGAAAACGGCACGACCATGCCCGGCCTCTTCTATGGCCCGGTTTATTTCTTCCTTTTCAAACAATAAGAATACATTCCGGATTTCGTCCATTATTTTCTGGTCGGTTCTTAACAGCAACAGATCCCGGTCTATAATCTTCTGCCGGTCGATCCGTTCTTTTTCACCCATTTGCAGTAACTGCGACTTTACCATCTCAATGGTTGTATCGCCACTGGAGATATATGCCCCCAGGGTATCAGTATTTAATTTGCCTGAGGCTATCTGCCGCTGAACTGTATCCTTTTTTTGTTGCTTGCCGGTAATGTTATTCCAGATCTTTTTGAAGAAGTTCTGGTTGGATTCATCGTTCGTCTCAACCTGAGATGGCTGTTTATCACCGGAAGCTCTTTGGGTTGTCTGGTTTGCGAGACCAATGGAGTCTTTTGCTTTCTGAACCGGATTTCTCAGTCTCTCCTGGTAAAGCGCCAGTGTATCGTCGGCTTTCCTTATCCTGAAAAAGTTTTCCATAGTCCCTCTCTTAATCTTCAGAAGGCTGTCAACAACGAGCATTCTTTTATATTGCTCCGGTTGCAGGGTGCTGAAATACTTCAGGGAATCGGCCAGCTTCTGAATATCCTTATCGAGTTTTCTATACCTGGCGAGGTAACGTTTTTCGCCTGTGTTGATGTAGGCGCGCGCCTGTCCGTTAGCTTCAATGAGCTCCGATAACATATTACTGACCAGGGTAAGTTTAATAACAGACTGTGAAACGCCTGTATCAGGCGGACTCAGTTGGGTTGCAATTTGAATAACTGCAAATACCGCTCCGAGCGCCAGTGTTAGTATCAGAAAAAAGCCTGAAAGCACTTTTCCTTTAACGCCTTCCGATTGACCTTGTTTTTTCATCGGCTGCAAAGGTAAGTGCAAAAATTAAATAAAGTACCTGCTGTGAGAATCAAGAGGGTAGAAGTTTTCATATGGCACACGCCTGGTTTTATAATCGGTTAGCTAATGCCCTTAAATTTAATGTAGATAGCTTTCTCCGAAGGTTGAGAAAAAAAAGCAATAAAAAGCCTCTGCTCAGTGAAGAGCAGAGGCTGAGATATTAAGAAACATTCCTGTCCGATGAGGTATGATCCTTAATTAGTTGTAGATTAAACTTCGGTTGAGATAACCAGCATTTTGGATTTCTGCCAGAAAACTGCCGGATCTTTTATCAGAATTTCTTCCACTTTCTTTTCACTTCCAACAATTTCATAGGAGCCAGCCGGGTGAACCGACATCAGGGTAGCTTTTTTAACGCCAAGCGGAATAGTTTTCAATGAGCGGATGTCAACTTTATTAAAATCAGCAAGATTTACATCACTGGCAATTTTCTGTGAGCGGCCTAATCCGAGGAATCCTCCTTCTTTATTGAGTATCTTCTTTTCGATCAGTTCTTTACGGGGTCCAACCACAAAATAGGCAACATTCATTTCATTGGTTTTTTCAGTTACAACACCCTGTAAAGCCAGGTTCTGGTTTTTAATGGTTGAAATGGTGTCGCTTAAGGATGCTATGGAGAAGTTAAGATTTGAAAGTTCGGTCTTAAGGGTCGAAATTTCAACATCGCGTTCAGCAATTTGCTGATTGGTGAGTTCAACCATGTTTTTTAACTGGTTTTCGAGATCGGCAATTTTAACTTTTGAATTGCTTAGTTTCGAATTGAGTGAGGCGATCTTTTGTTTGTTTTCATTCATCAGCTCGTTGATTAGCCTGATGTTCTCGTTGATACGCTCACGGGTGCTTTTATTCAGCTCAGTGCCTGAGGCGGTTTCCTGACTGATGAGTTTTTCCTTGGTTTTAATTTCGGAAAGATTGGCCTCTATCTGGTTCATGGTTTCCAAAAAATCATTGATCAGAGAGTCTTTTGCTGAGGCATCGCTCATCAGCTTCATTTGCTCCTGCTCAAGTGTTGAGATTCTGGCAACTTGTTCTTTATTTTCACATGAAGTGAACAGTAGGGGCAGTGCGATTAAGATAAAAATCAGTTTTTTCATTGTTAAAGGGGTTTTAGTTCGGTAGCATTAATTCAAATAATAAGCCGATTTTCAATATATTGCTTAAGTTGCAGATAGTCAATATTATATGAATTTTAGTCGAAAATGGGAATGTGGATATATTGCCCCAATTCGGGCAAGGCCTGAACAATCAATCAGGGGAATTTACCCGATATTTATAAATTTAACGATGTTATTGCTTGACAGTTAGAGATAATGTCCGCATGATTTAAGAATGAACAAGCACTTCTCTAGGAAGTGGCTTCTTAAGAAGCTGGTGAATAACTGAATAAATAACTTTTATGCTTGTTTGCTTTTCAGGTTCTCAGCAAGTTCAAGCCGGGTTCTGCCCCAGCCATGAGAGGGCAAATATAAACTGCAACCGGTATTTAGCAGAATTTCCCAGCTTTTTATCAGTGATGTAACATCATTTGCAAAAGGTGGAAAGCAACTGCCGGGAAATATTCCAAACAGGCTATCACCAACAAGCGCAATCTCCTGATCAACTATAATGCTCAGGGAACCTGTTGTATGGCCAGGCGTGTGAATAATATTTATACCAATTAATGAAAGGTTTAATGTATCATTTACCAGTATATCAGCGGGACAGGAAGGGTACCTGACTATTTTTACAAGCTTTTGAGAAAAGTTTCTGACCAGCCAGGCTGAAAAAGCATTGGTACCTGCAGGCATGGGACTATCCCCGCTAAACAGGTAGTCTGCTTCTGATTGGTGAATTACAACTCTGGCGCCGAATCTTTCTTTTAGCATGAACGCATTCGCTGCATGGTCGAAATGTGAGTGCGTAAGTATAAGATAATCAATAGTTCTGACTTTGAGTTTTTCAAGTCTTTTCAATAATATTTTGCTTTTGAAGCCTGGACTTGTATCTATCAGAACATTACGATCATTATCGGATATCAGAAAGACATTACTTCTTCCACCGATAATTTTAATGATCCGGATTCCTGATTTGGTAGTCCATTCTCTGCTATTCTTCCGGCTATAAATTATGTCAGCGGTCAGGCCTTGATTTTCGCTCATTTTCCCTGATTTATAAAGACGACACAAGTGATTACATTGCATGAAAATCTGTTTGATTATTTCGAGAGGATCTTTTTACTGATTTTCCCAAAACCGGCTTCAATCGAAATAATGTAGAAAGCAGATGGAAAACCGGATAAATCCAGCAAAAATTCATTTGTGCCTTTTAAAGACTCTGATTGGAATAGTTTTTTACCCGATAGGTCTGAAACTATAATTCTTCCGAGGTTATCAGCCTGTATCCTGAACCTGTTTCCCGGATTGATTGGAATTACTTCAACTGCGGGTATAATTTCCGAGGCCAGGTTTTGGGCAGAGACAAGCATTCCGTCAAGGGTAACGCGTTGAAACCAGATATTCAGTTTCCCATTCCGGGTGTCGCCCCAAACAGAACTGAGGGTATCATTGTACAATTCAGTACACATAAAGTCGTTGCCGTTTCCCAGCAGTACATCATCAAAAGGCACAATATCATCGGAAATCCTGAAATTGGAGGAGAAGTCAGGTGCTGTTTTTAACCGTGTTGCACAAAATATTTCATAGGATGCCGCATAACCGGTATCGGCACTGTTCCGGCGGTCGCGCCAGAGATC